>JADFCT010000030.1 GCA_017161665.1 Candidatus Sumerlaeota bacterium | reverse complement strand
TAAAGTGTTCTCCTGCCACGAATGACATTCAGCAGAACAATGATAACAGCGATAACGAGCAGGACGTGGATAAATCCGTTGACCGTGTACGAAGACACCATCCCCAGCAACCAAAGCACAACTAAAACAACCGCAATTGTGTAAAGCATATTCGGTTCCTTTCTTCTTATTTGGGTACACACCTGTCATCACGCGAATGGCCCTCCCTTCGTATCGTCCGTCCATGGAGCGGCGGGGCGAGGAGGCGCCGCGCGCGTTCGCCCAGCGCTTGATCGTGGAGGCGGTGACGCCAACGTCGACGAATGCCTCCGGGTCAGGCCCCTGCGCCGCCGGTGTTTTTTTGACCCTTTCGGTGTGCGCATAGGCATCCATTTTATTTTTTCCTTTTTTTTGTGTGTTAAGTATTTTCCCTTTCACACACTATACGTATCAGGGGGTGGAATGAGCAGGAATGTCAAGGGTTGATTTTTGGAAATTGCCGATTGTTTCGTCGAGCGCGCAGGCGCTGTGGGGAAATCGGTGTCCCTGGCCATGCGGTTGGTCACATGGGCTACGCAGATGGGAAAGAGAAACGAGACATTCAAGAGAGGTTTCCATGTCCAACAAAATGGACACAACAAATGATGAAAATGGCGTCGAGGCGGGGACGGTGGAATCTGTTTTTTTTACCATGAAGAATAGAAGGAAAAGAAGATGGTTGCGCTAAACGCCAAGGCGCAAAGCAAGCCGGGACGCGACGCGATGACTTTTTTCAAACGCCAAGGCGCGAAGGCGCAAAGAACCGTGGGGCGCGGCTGTCCGAACAGGCCCGCGTCCCAGGAGCCAAACATCCGCCAAGCCCCGAAGGCGGCGACCTATACAAGCCCAGGGTGGAGCGACCGATAGGGAGCGGAGCCCTGGGTGAGAGTGCGAGCAATCAAGGCGCCGGCGCGATTTTTGCCGCGCAGCGCGCCAAAAGCGTGACGGCGCCGACAGCCGTCCGCAAGCGAATTTATATTTTCAAGAGAGTTGGCCATGAGCGTCCTCCGGCGCTCACAACAAATGATGAAAATGATAGATCAGTACGGACCCTGTTTTCGAACGAGGTGAAATCGCATGGTGAGAAATCCGGCGTCCGGACGGATTCCTTTGATTATTCGTGGCGCGGAAAATAGCATCGCCTTCCGGCGTGTCGTACCAGCGGTCATACGGGTCGGCGATGGAATCGAAGACAAGAGACATCTCTGAATAGCCTCATGACCGGATTCGGCAAATGATGGATGGTGGGGGTCTCCGCCCTCCGCCGTCACCGTTCGGTGGAAATGCCCCCGGGTGGCCGGACGGGCAGCGCGCTGGTATCCGGGGTATCGGAAGCGCGATAGCGCAGAGCCTTTGCCAGGGCCTGCCGACTATAGTCAATGCTTTCAGCGAGGATGCGAGCAGCTTCCTGGCCAGCGTGAAAGCCTTTCGAGTTTTCGCTGCTGATATAGTCAAGCCGCCACATGGCCTTTCGCTGGAGTTCGAAGACCTCGGCCAGTTCCTCCTCGGACGCGCCGACGGCTTGCGCCTCACGGATGGCATCCAGCATGTCGGTCATGGCGATCGCCGTTTTTTCCATCAACGCGGTGGTGCGGTTCTGAATGGATTTGACGCGATCCCGCAGTTCCAACTCGGAAACATTGTGGCAGGTCTGACAGGCATTGTTGATATTTTCCAGAGGACTGCGCACGTTATGGTTGCTTAATTTCATGGCGCCTTCGCGCTCATAGGGCATATGACAATCGGCGCAGCTGACGCCCGACCGCGCATGAATGCCCTGGTTCCACAGCTCGAATTCCGGGTGCTGCGCCTTGAAAAGGGGCGCGCCGGTTTCTCCATGCTTGTAGTCGAAAAACCCTTTGCCATCGGGAAACTCGTGATTTTCCCAATAGGCCTCGAGCTGTTCCACTTTCAAGCCATTGCCCCAGGGAAAGGTCAGGGTGTCGGCGCTGGCGCAATAGTATTCGACATGGCATTGACCGCAGGCGAAGGATCGCATTTCCTGGCGGTTGGCCAGTTGATTCGGGTCGTAGGGCTGCGTCCGGTCGCCACGGCGCCACTTCTCGATGCTGGGCATGTTCGGGACCGGCTCGTCGCTGTTGGCCAGGGCGGCGATGCCGTGCATGAATCCTGGCCGCGTGATGCGCAGGGCCATTGTCGCCGGATCATGACAATCAATGCAACTGACAGGGTGTACGTCATTCAGATTAATCGCTGGGACATCGGCCGTCTTTTCGTGTCCGAAGCCGCCGACGGGAGGCGAATCGAATACCCGGTTCGCTGCGGCGCCGGGCGTGCCGTCGGGCAGCTGCGACAATTGTCTCAGGACATCGTGGTATGGCTGTTGGCTCAATTCCTTGAAGCCCTTCATAACGGCAGGCATGTTGAAATCGGCCGCCAGGGCGTTATCGTCAGAGGGCAACCCCATCGCTTCAAGCCCGACCTTGCGATACAGAACGCTGATGGAGGCGTGGCAGTGCAGGCAGGCGCCGGCCTGAGAGCGCTGATTGACCCGCTCGGTCACCACTTGATCGTAGAGCATGTAGGCATGGCCCCGGGCCTCACGGTAGTCAATGCTGAAGGCATAACCGGCATACAGGCGCTTCAGCCATGGGTGGCTGTCCAGTTTGCTTTGGGGCAGGGCAGACGACCCACCGTAAAACTTGTCGCCGGCAGTGCTTTTGTATTGATCGAATTGATGGGGCCAATTCTGTCCCCACAAGGCCGGATCCGTGCTGGTCTCGTTGAGTTCCACGACTCGCAGATACGGGGAACGGGCGTCCTGTTTGTGCTCAAACATGGTCACCAGGATGGCGGTCACAATCAGAGTGGAAAGAAGGACCGCTACCAGGAGGGCCAAAAGCGCCAGGGTATTCCTACCGGCCTTTGATGGTCTCGTTTCTTCTGAGGGGGGGGTCTCATATTTAGCCATTTATCTCGCCTTCCTTGTCGTTTGTCTTCAGAAATGGTGTTCAGCGCCGCAGCGCATGACCAACGTCTTTGTGGCATTGCACGCAAAGCAGCATGTCGCCTCCCGGCTTGGTCGGCAGCATGTAATGCACAAAGTCTCTATGACAATGGAGACAGGCGCCTTGTGTCACGCGCCGGTTCCGATCCTTGATTTGAATGGGTTCATGGAAACGCCCCGTTGTAAAAGCCAATGAGTGGAAGAATCCGTTGTCGCCTTTGACCCGCCATTTCCCAATCGGGTCATGGGGAAGATGACAATCGTTACAGGTGGCCACCTGGTGATGGCTGGAATTCATCCAAGCGTCATAGTGCCCTTGCATGATGTGACAGTTGATACAGGTGGCGGGGTTGTTCGATAAATAGGAAGCCCCCTGGCCATAGATGAACGTAAACAGGCCGATACCTCCCAAGAGCCCCAATCCACAGACGACCGCCACATGCAGAAAACGGATTCTGCCCATGAACATTCGGTAGGTTCGCAAGGGCAATCCATCCGGGGCGGAACCCGGTGACCCATCGGAGATGCCCAGAGCCTTCTCATTCATGACGATCCGATCCTATTCGCAATTTTTGTTGTCAAGGGCAAAGCATGGAGCCTGAATGACACATTGTGTTTCCATGCGCACACACTCTGCCACCATCGCCGCCTCGCTGTCAAACCCGTGCAGCGCGCCCCCGGACTCTTGGCGCGGCGGGGATCGCAAATGTGCCGTACCCACAGCCAAAGTCGAGCGCGTCGAGGACGGACTCGTCCAGCCCCAGCGCGGTCAGGATCGCCTCGGGGTCGAAGAACGACGGCCACATTTCTCCGTCCGGCATTCCGCCTTCACGCGTTTTCATACTGTCTGCCTCCAGATGCGAGCCGTTCGCTCGGCCAGATCCACCATTGCCTTGTTGCCGTCGGCTTCGCCTTTCTCGAAGTCGTTTTCCACGGTGGCCATCCGGTTGGTCACATGGGCAAAACAGATGACCGGCCTTTCTTTCGCCTCGGCGAAAGCGTAGAGTGCGGCCGCTTCCATCTCGACCGCCAGCAAGCCTTCCGACTTCGCGAAAGCGATGGCTTCCTCCGTCTCGCGGAAGGGCGCATCGGTCGTCCACGCGCCGCCCCTGAAAATCCGGGATTCGTCTTCCAGGAGTTTCGTTCCAAGGGCCGCCGCCGCTTGCGGAATGTGCGCGTATTCGCTTGCCGGAAGGTAGTGGTCGCTCGTGCCTTCGTCGCGCAGCGCCCGGTCGATCAGGATGAAATAGGGCGGCTCGCCCGCGGGTACCAGCTGCCCGGCGGAGGTGATGCTGATGAGCAGTTTGCAGCCCGAGGCGAACAGCTGTTCGGCCACGAGCACCGCGAAAGACGCGCCCACGGCGCAACCGACCACGCCAATCCCCCCCGCGCCGGTTTCCAGATCAAACATGTCCGTGTGGTAGCAGGCCCAATGCGGGTTGCGCCGCGCGCCGGTGTGGATCAGGTGGCGCGATAGATCGCCGTCCGGATCGAGCAGGCAGACGTCCGGCACGTTGCCGGGCGGGATGGCTTTCTGCCGCCGCGCCTCGCGCAGCAGCCCTTCGGGCGTGAAAACCGAGGGCGTCGCGTGCGCCTTGCCAAAAAGGACGGAGCGGTGGCCTTTGGCGTCTCTAGTGGGTGTAGTCAATGATCCCGACCTCCTCACCGACTTTCCTGGCGATTGCATTGCGCATTTCGTCCTTGTGCGGACAGGCCACGCCGATCGGATTGCCGCGCGTGATGCAGGATGCCATAACAATGGCCTCCGCCCCTCGGTCCACCATCATCTTTGCGCGGGCAACAGATCTCTTGCCGGGGCAGCCACCGCAACTGACGAAGCCAATAACTTCGACTGGGCCGATCGCTTCAAAGGCAAGTTTCCCGTCGGCGGCCACCTTAAAATCGTTGGTACCGGGACACATGTCCTCCGTCTGCTGGCATCGAATGATGCCGACCTTCTTCACGGTGTTCTTCTGCATTCGCTTTCTCCTTTTACCGCGGCTCAAGCCAGCCGGGAAAAGGCCCCCCCCGCCGGCCTCTTGAGCCGTCGGGGGGGGGTGTTCGATATCTCGATCCCCTTACGGCACGAACCCGCAGACGACGACGCATACGGCCACCGGGGTGATGGAACGATGAGGCATGTGATCAATTCGATTCATCAAGGATGCTTTTCCTGAGATTGCTTACGTCGAAACATCGGCTTTCAACCAAAACACATGACGCCACCTAATAGACCCGTATGAAATACGGGGCTGAAAGGCTTAAAGCAAGCTGAAACTCTGAAAACAGAGAACCCGATGTGCCGATACCCGTTCGCGCATACTTCGAAGGGCATTGCAGCGAGAATGCTCCCTGTCTGACTGAGATGATTGAGCCACACGTTTTCGTTTCCTGGAGAAGTACGGTAAGGGACTCAGAAGAAATTAATTCCTCTTGTTTTTCACGTGGGCGCATGGCCAAAGGGCTTTTGTGTTTGTCCAGCGCCTGGCATGGTTTCTGTAAGCGCCGGAAGGCGCGACACAAACAGCCCAGCCCAGGGCAGAGCAATCGGAGGGAGTGGGGCCCTGGGTTTGCGCGCCCCCCAACGATTCAGCCCTGTATGGGCGACACAATGGTGGCCCACGCCTGCTGCCCGGAAAGATGGAGGGGTGCCCGGGGGATGGCTCTTGTGACGCCCTGCCCGGGACAAATCCCTGGGCGCGGCGCCGCTGTCCGAACAGGTTCGCGCCCCGGAAGCCAAACATCCGCCAAGCCCCGAAGGTGGCGGCACATAATAGCCCAGGGTGGAGCGACCGATAGGGAGCGGAGCCCTGGGTCTGTGAACAGGCGATTGAGGCGCCGGCGCGATTTTTGCCGCGCAGCGCGCAAAAAGCGTGACGGCGCCGACGCCCGGTCGGGAATGGCTGAAGCCATGGTCGAGAAGCCGCGCACAAGCGCGCTCCAGACGCAATGCCCCCTTATCACGCACCGCCTGAAGGCGGGGGCAAGGAAGAGCCGCCTGAAGCCAGCTAAATCATCTCAACCATCCCGGACAGGTCCGGGATACACCCCCCGGGAGCGCGTGCTGTGCCGGATTTCGCACGCATCGGCAGACGCAGCGGACCGATTGGGTCAGGGTATTCTTCACGTTTTCATGCCTGAAATTGGAAAAATAAGTGGCCGGTTATTATTTATAGACAGCCTAACTATAATGGAGATTGCGCAGAACGATGGCCCTGGTTTTAATGGGGCTACCAAAATAGGGAGACTTTTCAATGATTCGTTTTTTGCAATTCCTGAAAACCGCTGGCCTTTTTGCCTTCCTGATGGGGGCGCTCATTGGTTGTCCGACCGCCGCTTCCGGCCAGGACGCTCCACCGCCCTCGACACCGGATGGAACGCCGGCGGCGCCGTCGCCGACGTCCGAAGTCGAAGCGCCACCCTATGCAAAACGCGATCCCCTCAAGGTTCTGGAAGATATCCAAAAACGCGCCGGCGAGTTCAAACAGGCGTTGACCAAAATGGAATCCAAACTGGAGACCGTCGATGAAGCGTCGAGCGTTTCCGCTCTGGCCAAGGTGTATCAGCGCCACATCGAGATGCTCCATTCGCTCGAAGCCAGTCTGGTCCAACAAGCGACCGCCGTGGAACAGACCACCCTGCTCCGCCAACAGAAAAAACAAACCCAGGAAGAACTGGCCAAGATCGCCGGGGGAGAACAAAAGGCCGGTACCCTGCTGGAACTGGACCGCTTGCGCGCCAACCTGGCCGCGGAAGAAGTGAGGAACAGCGCCCTGGAGGCCAAGTTAAAAATTGCTGAAACCAACCTGGAACAGGCGAAAAGCGCCCTGAATACCTCGGCAGACGCCACACGACTGGAAACCCAAAAGGCCGAAGAGGATCTGTTGACAAAGGCCGAATCCAACATCCGCGACGATCTCACCTGGACCATGAATGAACTGGACGGCATGTTGCGGCGCGAAACGGTCTTTTTGCGTGAAATCGAATGGGTCAACGTCCAACTGGAAATGGAAAATCTTCAGCTGAAAATCGAGTTGACCACACAGATGATCGAAGCGCTGGCCGAGTCCGCTTTGTTCACGCGGGAGGATTTGGAAGAACAGACCCGGAAACTCAATCGGTTGAAACTGGATTTGACGCGAGAGGTTTCCCGCCAGAACGATCAGAAAGGCATTGTGCGCAGTCGTTGGACCGCGGTCAGCGAAAAACTCAGCGCCACAATCAATTCCGATGAAGCCCTCCGGCACGAAGTCGAGGCGCGGCGTCTGGCCATGGAATCGGTCAGTATGCGCATTGATGTGTTGAACGCGCGCCTGCCCCTGATTGATCAGCGACTGACCGCCTGGGATCGCCGTTTTCAGGTTTACAACAATCTTGTGGAAGACCCCAAAACCCTACAGGATTGGGAAAACGAGGCCCTGACGATCCTGAAGGGTTTCGAGAACGATCTGTTTTTGCTCAACTCCCGCATTGATTCGCGCCAGGCGGAACGGACCGCGTTGTTCAACGCCCTGGAACAACTCCCCGACGATTCGAAGGTAATCCGGCAGTGGCTGGATGCGCAGTCCCGGTATCTGGCCGAAATGATCGCCTCGGTGGAAGAGCACAAAAACGCGATCGGCCAGACCAGTGGATTGCTGCAAAAACTCGTGGACGAAATCAATGCGATGACGGCCATGCAGACCTTTTCCGAGCGAATGAAAAACCTGCTGCAATATCAGCTCCACAATGACAATACGGCCCTGGATTGGTTGATCGCCCTGAGCGCCACGCTGCTGTTCTTCACGGTTCCCTTCTTTACGCGGCGAATCATTATGTTCCGTCTGCGCCGGCTCCCCCCCAAAGACAAGACACCCGTCTTACAGTACATTCTCAACAGCCTGGAGCGGATCAACCGGCTGTTCATGGTCATCGCTGCGCTCTATATCGGCTCCCTGTTCCTGAACCTGACCGTGGAAGAGCGAAAGGTGGTGGACAAAACCATCCTCATCGCCCTGATCTTCCAGGCCGGCATCCTGATCAGCTTCAATGTGCGCCGCTGGATCTTCAGTTACCTCATGCGCAAATCCAAACGCGACGCCAGCAGCATGAGCGCCCTGTCCATCTTCAACTTTATCAGCCAGATCGTGGTCTGGACCGTGGTCTTGATCCTGGTGGTGGAGAATATGGGTTTTGACGCCACGGCGCTGGTCACCGGTCTGGGAATCGGTGGTATCGCCGTCGCCCTGGCCCTCCAGAACGTCCTGAGCGACCTGTTCGGCTCCCTGTCCATCGTTCTGGACAAGCCCTTCGTCATCGGCGATTTCATTATCTTCGACAATTTCGGCTTTCTCGGAACGGTCGAACACATCGGCATCAAGACCACGCGCTTGCGCAGTATTTCGGGCGAACAGATCGTCTGCTCCAACAACGACCTGCTCAATACACGCATCCGCAATTTCCAGCGCATGAACGAACGACGGGTCGTCTTCAAGGTCGGTGTCACCTATCAGACCAAACACGATCTCTTGAAGGAGATCCCCGAAATCCTCAAGACCGCCGTCAATCGGCACGAATCCACGCGATTCGATCGCGCTCACTTTCAGTCCTTCGGCGATTTCGCCCTGATGTTTGAAGTAGTGTATTATATCTTATGCGCCGACTACGTGGTCTATATGGATACCCAACAGGCCATTAATCTGGAGATTTTCCAAATCTTCGAAGAAAAAGGCATTGAGTTCGCCTATCCCACACAAACCATCCACCTGCCCCACGAGGAGCGAACCATTAGTTCGCCGCCGGAGGGCTAGACACTCCGGAAAGGAATCGCGTGAATTCGCGTTCATTCGCGGCTGTTTTCTGAAACCGCGCATGAACGCCCATGAACGCGAAGGGAGGCGCGCCCCGTGGCGGAGTGGCGCGGGGAAAATGGCGCCGTCCCGATGACATCTTGCTTGCGCCCCGGTGGGGCGTTGTTTCATAATTTTATATGAATCTGTCGTTTTCTATCCCCGCCTCCGGGCACTGAAGAGGGGATCCCTGATGGAAGATCGACGGGACGGACGAACGAAAACAGCGGCTGTGGGCAAGGACAATGGCCAGGCCCTGGAGTTGCACTACCGGATGCTGGGCGGGAAGTTGTATCTGTTCAGCGCCTCGCGTTTTCTGGCCGCAGCGGCCATTGTGTTCGGCGCCTTTTTCGCCAAGGTTGTGGTCGGCGTCCATGATCTGAATGTGGGCGGGCTTTTGATCGTCGCTTGTTGCCTGGCGGTCTATAATACGGTCGCGTTTATTCTGTTGCGTCCCCATCGTAACGTGGTGACGACGGCGAAGACGCGCCCGTTCCTCATAGCCGTCATGGACGCGAGCATCCTGCTGGACTATCTTTTCCTGACGATCGCCCTGTGGCTGGTGGGGGGCGCCCAGTCCCCGTTCAAGGCCTTTTACATCATTCACGTGATCATTTCCGCCGTCCTGTTGCCGCGTTCGAAGGTTTGGATCCATGCGATGGCCGGCTTTTTGATGTTTTCGACGCTGGTCCTGCTGGAATGGACGCGGTGGATTCCGGTCCTGGCGCCCCACGGCGCCGTGGGGGGCTATGAACCCATCAGCGGACGCTATGTGATCACGGTTCTTTTTGTGCAGGCCCTGTTGTTGACGCTGACGATTGTCTTTCTCACGAGTCTGACCCAGATGTTGCGCCGCGGCGAGGCGCAGATGACTCGGGCGCGGGAAGAGCTGGTTCGGTTTTCCGAGATGCAGCGCAATTTTCTGCGCATTGCCATGCACGACGCGAAGTCGCCCATTTCGGCGGCCGTGACGTTTATCTATAACTTGAGGGCGGAACTCTATGGGCCCCTCAGTCAACCGCAGAGCGAGGCGGCCGAAAAAGCCCTGCGCCGGTTGAAGGATGTGTTGAGCCTGTTTCGCGACTTTGAAGTGCTGTCGGCTCTCGATTCCATTGATGTGACGAAACAGGGCGAAAAGGTGGATTTCAATGAATTGCTGCGGCGGGTGGTGGACGACCATCAGGACCTGGCGGCGCTGCGCCACCACACGCTGGAGTTGGAACAAGCCGACGATCTGCCGCCGGTTCATGGCATCGAAACCCTGTTGCGCGAGTCCGTGGTCAATCTCATCACGAACGCCTGTAAATACACCCCCGAAGGGGGGCGAATCCGCGTCCGTTCCCGCCGCATGGGCGACGGGGTTCGCGTGGAGGTGGACGACAACGGTCCCGGCATTACGCCCGAGGAGCAGAACCGGTTGTTTCAAGAGTTTTCCCGCCTGAAACCGAAGGGGAAGATGCGCGACGCCGGCGGCAGCGGGCTGGGTCTGTCCAATGTCAAACGCATCGTGGAACTGCACGGGGGCCGGGTCCGTCTGGAAAGCGACGTGAATCAAGGCAGCTGCTTTATCATTGAGTTACCGAGCGTCCAGGCCAGCGTCGTTCCGCCGCCATCAAGGGGCGATGGATAAGCCCTCCCGCAATGTTCGTGAACCCTCTCAGCCCCCGGAACAAAAATAAATCGCTCGGGGTGTCTTTTTTGACAAAAGTTTTGTCCCCTTCCGACCGATACCCTGTATATGGTGAAATGAATCTGTTGGTTGTGGGATTTTTTGAGTTGATTTGCCATCGATGCCGCGCGGGCGCCCTCGGGGGGCATCGCCGGAAGAGCACACGGCTGTGGAGGATATGCAATGAAAGAACAATCAGGGATTTTATTGAAGGCCGGGACCAATGAAATGGAACTGCTGGTCTTCAAGTTGGGCGACGCGCTGTTTGGCGTCAATGTGGCAAAGGTCCGTGAAATCGTTTCACGCATTCCGACCATCAATATCCCCAATTCGCCGGCGATCGTGGAAGGCAGTTTCCGATTGCGCGACGAGGTGTTGTCACTGATCAACGTGGGACGTCATTTTGGGATGCAGGGTCCGGAAACCCTGGAGGGCAATGGCCTGATCATCGTCATGGAGTTTACAAAACAACGGTGTGGTATCCTGGTGGATGCGGTGGAACAGATTTATCGAATCAGCTGGGAAAAGATCAAACCCCCGTCGGAATACCTGACGAACTTCAACGCGCCCATTACGGGCGTGGTTAACCTGGAAATCGGGATTGTATTGATCGCAGATTTTGAAAAGATCATCGGCGAAACGTTGGGGCTCAGTCAGGAAATCGATGAGGCCGCCCGGATCAAAATCGGTGATTTGCGGATTCTTCTGGCCGAGGACTCCTCCACCATTCGCAAGTCATTGCGCAGCATTTTCGAAAAAACGGGTATCCAGGATCTGACGGTCTGTAGCGACGGACAGGAAGCATGGGAAAAACTGAACGAAATGGCCGATCAGGGGGCTGTCCCCATTGATATTGTCATCACCGATATCGAAATGCCCCGTCTGGACGGATTGACATTAACCAAAAACATCAAGGACAGCGATCGGCTTCGCCATCTGCCGGTTGTGCTGTTTTCGTCGATCATCAGTTCCACAAACCAGAAGAAGGGCGAACAGGTGGGGGCGGACGCCCAGGTCACCAAGTTCGAGGGCGACACGTTGCTGCGCACCATCAAGGAAGTCCTGGCTCGAAAGATGAGCCAATAAATGGTTTTATTCATGGCAATGAAGGATCGCGGCGCCGTCGGCGCCACGATCCTTATCATGTGGGCCCTCTTTGGCGCCGGCTGTTCGGATCGGGAGGCCGCTCAGTCGGCGACCGGACAGCGCGTCATCGCCTGGGCGCCCAGCGTTGCCGAAACGGTCTTCGCGCTGGAGCGCGAGGCGCGCCTCGTGGGCGTGAGCGATTATTGCCATTCCTACCCGCCAGCCGCCACGATTCCTTCCTGCGGGGGATGGGCCGATCCCAATTTTGAAACCCTGGTCGCCTTGCGTCCGGATCTGATTTTGATTCAGGGGCGCCATGAAAAAGTCGCCCGGTTCGCACAGGAACGGGACATCGCCGTCCTGTCGGTGGAGATGAATACGCTGGCCACGATTAGGAGCGGGATTCGCTCCATCGGTGGCGCTCTGGATGCGGACGAAGCGGCCGATCGGCTCTGCGCCACGATCCAATCGCAACTGGACGCCGTGCGCGTGACGGTTCCCGAAAGCGAGCGGCTCGACGTTTTCAT
This sequence comes from Candidatus Sumerlaeota bacterium, assembly GCA_017161665.1. Classification (GTDB taxonomy): domain Bacteria; phylum Sumerlaeota; class Sumerlaeia; order JADFCT01; family JADFCT01; genus JADFCT01. The sequence continues at coordinate 5,502 of JADFCT010000030.1, read as the reverse complement.
CACGGTCAGCCGCCGCCCCGGTTCGCTTGCCCATATCCTGTCGGTGGGTGGCGATTCCTTTCTGTCCGAATTGGTTGTCCTGGCCGGAGGGCGCAACATCCTCGATGACCTGCGGGGGTATCCTCAGGTTTCCAAGGAGGCGCTGGTGGCCCGGGCGCCGGATGTGATCCTGGAATTTCAGCCGGACGCGCCCGCGTCGGAAGAGGCGCTGGAAGGCTCGCTGGATGACTGGTCGGCCCTGGCGTCGCTGCCGGCCGTCCAAACCCAACGCATTCACCTGCTGCGTCGGGACTGCGCCTTGATCCCCGGCCCCCGCCTCCCCCTCGTGGCCCGCGATATCCGCCAGGCCTTGTGGCCGGATCGCGCCGCGACGCCTGATTTGTGATTGACCTTCCCCCGGACGAAAACGGATAGTTCGTAATCTTGATCACGACCCCATCACTATTTTTGTTTAATCACAAAGCGCCGAAACGGGGCGGGGGGTATTTTATTGGAAACGACCTGGGCGCGAGCGCCCTATGACGCGGTATCGTCGGTTTATGAACGGCTGATGGCCGATGTGTTCGAAGAGCGCCAGGCGCCATTGGTCCGGAACGTCATCGACTATTTGGATCTGGATCCTTCCGCCGGCCCCTGGGCCGAGGTGGCATGTGGCGTGGGGACCATGGCGCGTTTTTTGTCCGGTTTGGGCTGGACGGTATACGCCTCGGATTTGTCGGAGCCGATGCTGCGCGCCGCGCGCGCGCGCGCCACGGAAGAACGGGCGTCCGTGGATTTTGCCTGTCAGGACATGCGGTCCCTGTTGACCCCGGCGCCGTGCGCTGTGGCGAGTTGTTTTTTTGATTCGCTGAATATCCTGACCCGCAAAGCCGATCTGGAGCGAACCTTTCGCGCCGTCGCCCGCTGTCTGCTGCCGGGCGGGATCTTTGTTTTTGATGCGGTGACCCCCTACCAAGTGCGCCACATGTTTGACTATTGCGATCAGTTCCATGAAGGCGACGGTTTCTTTGGCGCCTGGCAGGTCCTGGCGGAAAGCAAGTCCAACATCGCCACGGTCTCGATGCGTTGGTTCATTCAGCGTGACGATGGCTTGTTCCATCGGGCCGACGAGAAGCATCGGATTCGGGGCTACACGAAAAGCGAGATTCAGGAAGCGCTGCGCCAGACAGGTTTTGAGTTGATCGCGGCGTATGAGGGGGATCAGGCATTTCTGAGCCCCACGGATCGCAAAACGATGCGGGTGGATTATATTGCGCGACGGAAGGATCCAACGCGGCGCCGATGAGGATTGTTTGATTGTGACCTTCTATACCGGTTCGAGGATGATTCAGACCGTTTGTCGAAAAACAGCGGTTGTGTTGGAGATGATAAAATTCCAGCATTCCGTTTTTGCCTTGCCTTTCGCATTCGTCGGCATGATTGTCGCCGCAAATGGAATGCCCCGGCTGTGGACATTTTTTTGGATCGTGGCGGCATGTGTCTTCGCGCGATCGGCGGCCATGGCGTTCAACCGGTGGACGGACGTGGCCTTTGACGCGGAAAATCCCCGAACCCGAGACCGGGCGCTGGTGACCGGGGCGCTGGATACATCGTTTGCCCTGGGATTCGCATGGATCTGTGTGGGCGGCTTTGTTCTCAGCGCCGCGATGCTGAATCCTTTGTGTCTGTGGCTGTCGCCGGTAGCGCTTGTGATCCTGTTGGGATATTCCTATACTAAACGGTTCACGCGCTATGCGCACTTTGTCCTGGGATTGGCGCTGGCGATTGCCCCGATTGGCGCGTGGATCGCCGTTCGAGGCGACTTCCGGGACTGGCCCGCGCCCGTGGCGCTGGGGGTGGGTGTGCTGATGTGGACGGCGGGTTTTGACATCATATACGCCTGTCAGGACGTGGACGTGGATCGCCGAAGCGGGCTCTGGTCCATACCGCAAAGCCTGGGGCTGACGCGGGCGTTATGGATGGCCCGGGTGGCCCATGGACTGGCCCTGATGGGATTTCTCGCCTTCTGGCGCCTGGGCGCCCTGGGCATGGCGAGTTTGATCGGCGCCCTGGGAGTGGGCGGTTTGTTGGTGGCGCAGCATTGGATGGTCCGGGGGGGCGATTTATCCCGAGTGAATGTGGCTTTCTTTCATATCAACAGCATGGTCGGATTTGTTTACCTGTGTGGCATTCTGATCGATCTATTCGTTTGGAGCGCGGAGGTGTGACATGAGCGAAAAAGCAACCGCTTTGATCCAGTATGAAGCCAGCCTGTTGCGCAATATCTTCCACAATACCTTCATGGGCATTGTGGAGACGGATCTTGATTTCAAAATCCGACTGGCCAACCGTTCCGCCTGCTCATTGCTCAAGGATGGCAAGGACATTGTGGGGCTGTCCATCTTTGATCTGCTCAAAGACCCCGATCCGCTCAAAGAGATTGTCGCCAAAATCAAAGACGAAACTCTCACCCGTCACGAAGGCAAATGGACCCCCGCTGAAACAGAATTTCACACGGAATTCAAGATGGTGGTCACCCTTTCCCGCGACAACAATTATCGCGTGACAGGCTTTCTGTTCATGTGTGAGGAAGTGCCGTTTTACACGGTTTGCTGTGTCTGCCACAAAGTCAAGATTCGCAATCAATGGATCCCGATTGAAGAAATGATCAACAACATCGCCTCCCTGAGCCATACCTATTGCTCCGACTGTATGCCCCATGCCATTGAAAAGGTTCGCAAGGAATCCCATGGTGACAGCGCGGATCGGTGAGGAACGCTCCGAGGTGGAGGCGCCGGCGCCACAAACAGCCCGCGTCCGTGTCGTGACCAGCGTCCTTTTCTTCGTTTGCAATCTTTTTTATTTCAAAGGAACGTGACCGATGGATGTCCTGGCCCAATGGTTGGGTTATGGTGTGATCATTCTCCCGACGTGGATCGCCCTGGTGGTGGTGGGGTGGTTGTGCTGGCCCTTGGGATTTATGGTGGGGGCCTCCCTGCCGGACCGCGGCTACGTGACGGGAAAGATTCTGGGCTTATGGGCGATTGTCGGATTCCACTGGTTCTTGTCGAGCAATGGGCTTCGCTCCACGCCTGGCCTGACGCTGGCCGTGGCCGTCTTTGTGGGCGCGGCGGGATGGTGGGCCATTCGTGAAGGCCCGGCGCGCGAACGCCTGTGGGAACATGGCCGAACCGTCCTGGCGCTGGAACTGGTCTGTCTGTTTTTTATGATCGCCGGCGTGGGGATGCGTTCCTGGAATCCGGCGATCACATGGAATCCCGACGCCTGGGGCGCCGAGAAATTTACGGACTTTGCCTGGTTCATGGCCAGCCGCTCGGCCGAGACGCTGCCGCCTCAGACGCCGTGGCTTTCGGGGACGGAGCCGAACTACTATTATCTGGGCCACTTGGTCTGGGCGCTTCTGTTCCGCGTGACCGGTTTTGCGCCCGAGGTGGATTTCAATCTCGCCCTGGCCACGCTCCTGGGTCTGTCGGTCCTGGCCGCTTTCATGCTCGGCTGGTCCCTGACGCGGCGACGACGGTGGGGAGCGCTGGCCGTCTTTCTGCTCGTCATGGGCGGCAATCTCGATCCATGGATTCAGCTGGGGGAAGCCTGGGGCGCCGATGATCTTCAATGGTTCTGGACGCATTTCGACTGGTGGCGTTCCTCCCGACCCTTTCCCGGGGCGATCAATGAATTCCCCGCCTTCAGTTTTCTGCTCGCGGATCTCCACGCCCACGTCTCCGCCCTGCCCCTGACGCTGACGGCGATGATGATGGCTCTGCACTTCGAACGAGGCTGGTGGAACGCCGGTGGCCCGTGGCATGACCGCGTCACGACCAACGGGGGCGTTGTCCTGGGCTTGGCGACCACGTTCGCTCTCCTGGCCTGCGCCAACGCCTGGGACGTCATCAGCCTGGCCACGCTGGCCGCCATGGCCGCCATCGTTTTTGCGCCCCTCTACGGATGGGGGTGGGGATGGGATGTGTCCGGACGCCTCGCGCTCGTCGGAGCGTGGGTTGTCCTGGCCGTGGGGTTTGCGACGAAGGTCTTCATCGCGGACGCCACCAGTCCTTCCTTCGGCCCGGTTATTCAATGGGAATGGGCGGGGCAGGTCTGGGAATACCGTCGGCCCCTTCTGGCCGTTCCCTTTCATCAGATGACGCCCGTGGGCGCCTTCCTGACACACTATGGTTTGTTTCTTGCGCCGATAGCCCTGGCCACAGGGATACGCGCCGCCAGCCAATGGCGACGGGCCGACCGGGGGCGCCTCTGGTTTTGGGGCTGGGCCATGGTGGCCGTGGCGCTGGCGCTGACCCTCTGGACCGGTGGGCCGCTGGTGGCGGGGCTGATGATGGGTGGGCTGATCTACGGGCGCCTCTGGACACGCGACGACGCCTCCATGGAAGAACTCTTTACGGCCGTTCTGGGCCTGACGGGCGTTGTCCTGGCCCTGGCGGCGGAGTTTTTCTTCATCCCCGATATCTTCGTCGATACACCCGACCGCCGAATCAATACCGTCTTCAAACTCCATTACTTCATCTGGACCTGCTGGGCCCTGGCGGCGGTGGGGGCCTGGGCGTGGCTGACCGGACCGGGAGCCGGAAACCGGCGGCCATGGCGCCGGTGGGCCGCGCGGGGTGGTCTCGTCCTGGCCGTCCTTCTGGCCGGACTCTATCCGGTCGCTGGATTGCACAATCGGTATCTGGAACCGCGCCCGCCTTTGCCCGAAGCACTGACCGGTCTGTCCCGGCGGTTGATGGAACTGGACGGACTCCACGCCGCCCGCCCTTGGGGATTGAAGGAATCCGACCTCGCCGCCATCCAATGGCTCCGCGAACAACACCCTGGCAATCAGCCCATCATCTGCGAAGCCTACGGCCCCGTCTATACCGAAGCCGGCCGAATCGCCACCTTCGCCGGCGGCGCCACGCCCATCGTCTGGGATCAACACCTTTCCGCCTGGCGCGGCCCCTCGGTGATGGACGCCCTGCGATACCGCGAGATCGTCGTCCACAGCCTCTATCGGGATGAAGACTTCGAGCAGGCCCTCGCCGCCCTCGCTGCCATGCGCGTGGACTATGTCGTCGTCGGCCCCCTGGAACGCGCCACTTACGGAACCGCCGGCGAAGAGCGAATGCAAACCCGAGCCAAACCCCTATTCCAACAAGGCCTCACCCGCCTCTGGGCCTTCAATGATTTAATCCATCCATCCAATAATTAGGTTGACGGAAAGAAGAGGCGCCTCTTTTTTCAAAAGTCTCTCGAAGTTCATTCGTTTTCGGTCGTTGGCCCGCTGTAAAAACCGGGTCGCCAATCCTTTATTTGACACCCTGGGGTGATTTATTGGACTCTTGATTTTTGTGGCGGCGTTGCGGGGACGCGGCCCGCATTGTTCACTCCGGGAAAGATCATGTCGCCCAAACCCTTGAACAGCCTGTTGATCAAACCCACCAGCGCAGACTGTAACTTGCGGTGCGCATATTGTTTTTATCTCGAAAAATGCAACCTCTACCCCGAGAC
>JADFCT010000311.1 GCA_017161665.1 Candidatus Sumerlaeota bacterium | reverse complement strand
ATCGTTTATATTGTCACGATGCTTCAGAAAAGCGTGCCGAAGCGCTTGCACGGACGCATTTTTGCGCTGAGCAACCTGGTTTATTTCGCCTGTCTGATTGCCCTCAACGGCGTGGGGATTGGTCTTCAACAGCTGGTTCGCCGCGAGATTCTGACATTGTCCACCGTTGGGATGATCGGGATGTTCTTTTCATTAATCGTGACGTTCGGTGTTGTGATGTGGACGGAATGGCTGCGCTTTGTCTGGTTGCGTCGTCTGGTGTATCTGCCCCTGAGGCTTTTCTGCGGTCTGCGTGTGGTGGGGCGTGAGAACGTTCCGGTTCGCGGACCGTTGATCGTGGCTGGCAATCATGTCAGTTGGCTGGATACGGTTTTTATCGGGGTGGCTGTCCCGCGCATTGTGCATTACATGGCCGCGTCCACGTACTACTATCGCCTCTGGCTCCGGCCGATCATGGTGATGTTTGGGGCCATTCCGGTACAGAGTGATCGCAATGCGTCGGGCGTCCTTCGGGCCGCCATTTCCATTGTGGAACGGAATCGGGTCTTCGGGTTGTTCCCCGAAGGCGCATTGAGTCGGGATGGCTCGTTGCAGCCGGCCAAAGGGGGGATTGGGTTGATTGCCCGGCGGACGGGCGTCGGGATTTTGCCGGTGGCTTTGATTGGCGCTTATGACGTGTATCCTGTGCATCAACGCTTTCCTCGCCCCGGCCGGGTGACGGTTCGGATCGGCGCGCGGATTGATCCCACGGGCATGGAGCGGGATGAAGTGACCGAAAGGGTAATGCAGGCCATTCAGGCCCTGATGGAGGAGGGACACGCTTAGGGGAAACGAGCGAGAACCGATTATTCCGATACCAGCAGGCGTTGTGGCGTCTTCAGCAGATTCGAGCGGATCCAGTCTTCCGCTTCGGCCAGAACGAGGTAGTCCCGCTGATCGTTTTTGAATATTTTGATGGAGGGTTTGGATTGTCCGTAGGACTTGTCGGTCCATAAAATGGTCGCCACATACTCGCGGGTGGCCAGGTCGTGGTCCAGATAGAGGAAGCACTCCTGATTGCCCTTTTCTTCTTGGTAGAAATACACTTTATATGAATGAGTCGCAGACACGTCTTTCTTCCTTTGCTCGCTTTTATTCAAATCGTCGCCGCCGTCGAAATACGTCCCAAGCGTGTTGCTGTCTGAGAAGAACGTATATTTCCTTCCCCAGACGCACAAGGGAATTCTCATTATTTCGGCCACTGGATTCTTCGGTTAACTGGGCCCGTTTCGATCTGGGGGAGACGCCGGCTCTGTGGAAACACGATTCTGGAGGGGGCTATTCGATTTTCAACCCCAGCGATCGGTGGCCCCTTTGGGGTATTCCCGAGTGACGATTCCTGGCGGTTCTCCCTTTTTTTATGTTTGAAGCCCTTCGCCATTGTGAGGATAATCCGCTTCGTACGATTCGGAAGGTGAAGAGAATTTCGTGAGTTCTAATGAAACAATCGAATCAGCTCTGCGCGCGGGCGCCCGCATATTGGACGAGCATGGCAACCCATCCTCCCGCTTGGATGCCGAACTGCTTCTGGCCGATACGCTTCAGACGGATCGTGTCGATCTGGTCCGGCGTCGGGCGGAGCCATTGGATGACGAGGCGTTGACGGCTTTCCATGAACGGATCCATCGCCGTCGTCATCGAGAGCCGGTGGCATATATCTTGGGGCGCAAGGACTTTTGGGGGCGGGAGTTCCTGGTGTCGCGTCATGTTCTGATTCCACGGCCGGAGACGGAATTGCTGGTCGAGGTGGCTTTGCGCCGGTTGCAAATGCTGTCCGACCATGTGCAACAGCCCCTGGCGCTGGACTTGGGCGCAGGGAGTGGCGCCATTGGCGTGACGCTGGCCGCCGAATGTCCTTGGGCTGCCGTGACCTGTTCAGATATTTCCATCGCGGCGCTGCGGCTGGCGCTCGACAATGCGGAAAGGCTGGTCCCCCATAATCCACCCTATTTTCTGGAGTCGGACGGATTCGATCGTATTGGCGAACTGTTCAATGCGCGATACGAAACCCGATTTCATTTAATTGTATCGAATCCCCCCTATGTGGCCGAAAGGGATCGGGACACTTTGGAACCGGAACTTCTGGAATACGAGCCGTCTCTCGCCCTGTTCGCGGGGCCGGACGGATTGGATATGATTCGTATTCTGATTGAACAGGCGCCGGACTATCTCAAACCCGGCGGTTCCGTGATGTTGGAGATCGGACATGACCAAGCAGAGGCCGTCAAAGAATTGATTTCGCTTGAACGGCAATGGGAAGGTTTTGAGACATTCAAGGATGGTGGAGGGTACGAGCGGGTCGTTCATATCTGGAAGGCGTCGGAATGAATGCTCTGCAAAAGGTTTTGGCAGTCGTTGTGGCTATGGGGATTGTACTTGTCTTCTTTGGGAATTTAATTGATTTTAATTTTATTTTCAGTCTTGGCGATCGTTTTCCACCGGACAGCCTGACGACGAACCTTCAGAAGAATCTTAAACCCGTCGATCTGAAAACGGACCATATTGAATATGGATATGGGAAGTGTTCGATACAATTCCAGGATATAAAGGGGCTTCATTATTGGGTGGAATTGAATGAAGGCCGAGAGTTGACTGCCTCTGATCGGGAACAATATGAATATTTCAAAGACGAGGGCTGCTATTTCATTTTTGAAGTTATTGAGTATCCCAATTCGACCGTCACGGTAAATTCGGAGTGTCTGGTCCCGGGCCACTATGCCGTTGCGATTACGAACTCGCTCGACATCGAAACATCCCAAACCGCTCAGAATTATGAAAATGACTTCCGCGAGTACAGTCTTACCATTGTTCGGGCGATAGGGGGCTGATTGCTCATCGCCGAAACGATGGCCGCCTGAGTTCAACGATCCCTTTTACTGGGAATTTTTCCCAACGGTATGCTCGTTGCCTTGTTTCCCCATTCGCTTTTTTCACTTGCGTTCCGTTTTTTCACAGGCCAAGTTAACTTGGAAATAATTTTATCGCGCCCCATACGCGTCCGGATGAGTCTGACTCAAATCCTTTCCGAACAGGAACGACTATGTTTACCGCGCAACCCACCCGTGAGGCCTTTCACGGACTGGCTCGAAAAGGGAATCTGATCCCGGTGTATCGGGAGGTCATCGCCGACCTGGAAACACCCGTATCCGCCTTTATGAAGATTGATAAAGGGGATCACGCCTTTTTGCTCGAAAGCGTCGAGGGTGGAGAGAATCTGGCCCGCTTCTCTTTTTTGGGCTCCGATCCCAGCATGATCTTTTCCAGCAAGAATCACCGTGTCTCGATCACCGAAAACGGCGTGACCACCGAAGAGGATTGCGACCAGCCTCTGCTAAAACTGAAAGAGAGAATGTCTCGCTATCAGCCGGTTGAAAACCCTGATTTACCGCCCTTTATCGGCGGGGCGGTGGGGTATTTGGCTTATGATATCGTTCGTGATTTTGAAAGGCTGCCTGATAATAATCCGGATCCGCTCAATCTGCCGGATATGTATCTGATCCTGGCGGATTCCATGCTTGTTTTTGACCATGTGAAACATCGGATCATCCTCCTGGCCAACGCCCATATCGATGGCGTTGGGGACGAGGTGGTGGACGCCGCTTACGACAGGGCCTTGGACCGGATCGAAGCCATGGCCGAGCAACTGCGACACCCCCTGCCCAAGCAGCCGGTGGTCGAATACGATCCGGTGGATATTGACGCTTTTGAGTCCAATTTCACGCGCGACGGTTATATGGCCGCCGTGGAAAAGTGCAAAGAGTACATCCGGGCCGGCGATATATTCCAGGTCGTTCCGTCTCAGCGCCTGCGCCTGCCTTACCAATGCCCTCCCCTGGATATCTATCGCGCCCTGCGGGCGATCAATCCCTCGCCGTACATGTTTTATTTGAAGTTTCCCGGCTTTACGCTGGCTGGCTCCAGTCCAGAGATCTTGATTAAAGTGGCCAATGGTCGTGTTTGTCTGCGGCCCATTGCCGGCACGCGTCGCCGCGGCAAGACCGTTGAGGAGGATCGGGCGCTGGAATCTGAACTTTTAGCGGATCCCAAAGAGCGGGCCGAACACGTCATGCTCGTCGATTTGGGCCGGAATGACTGTGGACGTGTCAGTAAATGGGGCAGTGTCCAGGTTGATGAACTGATGGTCATCGAGCGTTATTCGCACGTCATGCACATCGTCTCCAACGTGATCGGCGCCCTGGCTGACCATACCGACGCCTACGCGGCTTTGGCCGCTTCATTCCCGGCCGGAACCGTTTCGGGC
>JADFCT010000310.1 GCA_017161665.1 Candidatus Sumerlaeota bacterium | reverse complement strand
TGGCTGCGCTTCGAGAGTGGCAGTTGCATGCCCGAAGCGCTTCAGAAGACAGCGCACGTGGCCTTTGTCGTTGAGGACTTGGACAAAGCCCTTGAAGGCCAGACGATTCTGCTCGAACCCTTCGAACCCATGGAAGGCCTTCGAGTCGCCTTTATCCTCGAAGATGAAGCGCCAATCGAGTACATGCAGTACCTATAAAACCGGGGATTCAGGCGCCCCCTGATTTTTTTTTCAAAGGGGCATTTTTTTTGTTGACTCGGCGGATTCAGTCCGACCACAATTGGCACTCATCATCACGCGGCGCGTAATTTACCTCGGGGCGCGCTTTGAGCGGTAAACGAGGATCAACAAGGCTTCCCAAAGAAGCCAGAGGAGAAAGTATTTTGAGTACAGGTACAGTTAAGTGGTTCAACGAGCAAAAAGGTTATGGGTTCATCGCGCCGGATGGCGGTGGCGAAGATCTCTTCATCCATCACTCGAACATCGACGTTGAAGGCTTCCGCACACTGCATGAAGGCCAGAAAGTCGAATTTGTGGCCGGTCAAGGTCGTAAGGGCCCCGAGGCGACACAAGTCCGTCCCGCCTAATTTCAGTTCATCTACGAACGAAATAAGCCCCGCTTTACAGCGGGGCTTTTTTTTGTCCTCGTCCGAATGGTGGCCTAATGAACCGGCGCCATCGGGGCCGTGACTTCCGCCACCGTCCGATGGTGGGCCCCCAGATATTCCTGCGCCACACGTTGCACGTCTTCTGCCGTAACCGCATCGATTCGATCAATCTGGCGGAACATGTTCCGCCAGTCTCCCGTGAGTGTTTCATAAACGGGCAACTGTCCGGCCAGACCGGAATTGGACCGAAGGCTCCGCAGCAACCCCGCCCGAAGCCGTGTTTTGGCTTTCTTGAGTTCGGCTTCCGTCACCGGCGTTTCCTTCAGCCGATCAATCTCCGCGTACAGTGACGCCTCGCACGCCGCGTTGGTTTTACCTTGGGCGGGAATCACATAAAACGTCAACAATCCCGGATACTTGACGCCGGGGAATCCCATAAAAACCCCAACCTGAATGGCATTGCGTTCTTCCTCCACCATTCTTTTATACAATCGCGCCGTGCGCCCCTCGCCCAGAATATCGGCAATCACATCAAATGTGGCGTCATCCGGATGTCGGATATCCGTTTTGTGATATCCGACAAAGAGCATGGGCATGGAAGATTCACGGAACGTCACCCGCCGTTCCGCGACTTGCTTCGGTTCTGTAGTGCGCGCCCATTCGGGTTCGGGTCGGGCGGGAATCCGACCGAAATACAATTCGGCCAATTCGCGAACGCGCCGAGGATCGACATCCCCTACAATCCCAATGGTCAAATTACCCGGCGCGTAGTATTTCTGGAAAAAATCCCACGCTTTGGCGCGGGTGAGTTGTTCCAGATCGCTCATGTGACCGACAATGGGATGGCCATAGGAATGGGCTTTATAGGCGGCGCAGACAAATTCCTCGATCAATCGCCCTTGGGGGCTGTTTTCCGTCCGCATCCGGCGTTCTTCCATCACCACATCCCGCTCTTTGTAAAACTCCCGCAAGACCGGTTGATAAAACCGGTCCGATTCCAGGGACATCCACAGTTCCAGTTTGTTGGACGGCAGGCTCATGATATAGCCGGTTTTGTCATAACTCGTAAACGCATTCAGCCCCGTTCCGCCCTCACGGTCATAGGCCCTGTCAAACTCGCCATCCACCACAAAAGCGGCGGCCTTCTGGCGGGCGGCCTCGAAGGCCTTTTCCAACATTTCCAGTTTCTCGGAATCGCCCTCCGGTCCTTTGGCCTTTTCTGCCAGTATCTGGGCAAAAACGGCATCCATTTCATCCAACGCCTTGCGCTCGGCCGCATAATCGGTTGTCCCAACCGTTTGGGAGCCTTTGAACGCCATGTGCTCAAACAAATGAGCCACACCCGTCAGCCCCCGTCCTTCATCGGACGCCCCGACATCGGCATGGATATGCAACGAAACTACGGGGGCCTCATGCCGCTCAAACACCAGAAACTTCATGCCATTTTTGAGTTCAAATTCCGTTAGACGTTTTTCGAAGGCCGCCAGATCTTGAGCGGCAGAATTGGATGAGCCGAAACAAAACGCCATGAAAAAGACGCTCGTCAGACAAAAACGTAAAAACAAAGCGCGCATGATATGGAATCCCCTACAAAAAGTCAAAAATCCCTGTTTGAAAACAAATCTGCCCGCAATTAGCCATGACTCATCCGGTCGGGTCAAACGGTTTCCAAAAAAATACGCGCCCCGATCAGGAGGCGCGTATCGGTTTTCAAAAAAGTGACGCCCTTTATTTTTTCAACGACGGCAGGTTGAACGGCTTGCGCAGGACGATTTTGTCCGCCGTTGGAAAATTGGCCGGCACTTTTTGGGTCACCTTACCGGTGGCGGCCCATTCCGTGCCACGCTGAAGCGTGACGATAAATCCCTCACATTGCACGGCCGGCAATTCCTTGTCGGAGGTGTCATTGGCCCCCACATGCCCCAGAACCGTGTGAAAGACCCGACCGCTGCCATAGTCGATGGTCATCAGGACAGGCTCCTCCCGACCGGACCCGTTGGTCGCTTTGTCGCTGAAGGCTGTGGCCAGGACGGTCATGTTTTCGGCGGGTCCGCGCATCAACGCGTACAGTTCATCCCGCCCATGCATCCACTCAATCGGCAGTCCCTTCGTGATGGGGTGATCGGTGACACGGTTGGTCACCTTATACGGCGTTTGCGCGCCGTGATGACCACCACGCCCTTTTTCGGTGTTCCGAACGATCTTGCCATCTTCCCAATACACATAGGGACCGCTCTTTTCGTTGCGCCCCCCCCAACCGCCCAGGCCGATCATCTTGTTGTATTCCGCCCAGTTGGCAAACGAGTTATCGGCGGCATGAACCACCACAAAGCCGCCGCCGCCTTTGACATAGGCCTCGAAGGCTTTTTGTGTCGCTTCCGGCCAGTCGTCCCCATTGTAATCCGAAACCACCACATCATAGTCGGCAAATTTCGGCTGATAACTGCTCATGTCCGCTTTGGGGCCCGGCGATTGAGCCACATCCACTTCAAAAAGCCCCGTCTCTTCCAGTACCTTTTCAAAAATGGGAGTGCCGGTATGCCAGCCGTGATTGTTCTGTCCGGTCAAAATAAGAACGGAGATCTTCTCTGCTGCGCCGGCGCATGTCGACACGGTCATCATCGCCATAACGGCGCTGGCCATCAGGCCAACAGCCATCCACTGCATGGGTTTGTTCATTATCGTCTATCCTTTCAGAATAGAATAGCTGGCCAAAGCGCCATTTCCAATGGCGCCCGCGGGACCGGTTCAGAATCCCAGCCATGCAAGAAAACCCTTTTTCTTCTTGGTTTTAACAATACGGCCCTGATTCCGCAACTTGGTGATCACTTCCACCTGAACCCCTTTTTCCAGCAGGACAGCCTCAATTTCCTCATCATCTTTCCCCTCCATTTCCGCAAGGGTCTGGTCGATGAGATTTTGATCCCGTTCCATGAGTCGATCCACAAGACGGGTTCGAACCTCCGCCGCCTCGGACAGGTCCTTGGCGATTTTCTGGATTTTGCTGTTCGCCGCGCGTTTCACATCCGTCTGGGCGTCTTTACGTGAAATCACAGCCTTCAGTCGATTCCGCTCCTCATTGCCTTTGCGAAACCGGTCACGCAATTTTTTCATGGCCGCATTCAAATCACCACAACGCGTTTCGACCTCCGTCAGAATGCCCAGAATCGTGACATAGGCCAAGTTATCCTCGAAAGCCTTGTCCGACAGGAGCGCTTCCTCAAAATGAGGCACACAGGCTTTCATGGCCGACAGTTCATCCAGCGGCAGTTTGTCACAAGCCCCATGCATCTGAGTCAGAAAATCCAGATAATTTGAACAGGGACCATACGCCTCGGCAAAGGATTCGGGAGGCTGTTCACGGTAAAGCCAGGCCAGCCGTAAATACAAACGCCCGATTTTATAGTGCTGTAAAAGTTCATCCTTGGCCATACACTGGATATACAGAGCCAGCAAGTGCATGTTGATGGCCGACAGATGGTCCATCGCATCGATATGAATATGTTTGCCCAGCGTCTTGATAATGACGGCTTGCTTTTCATCTTTTTTCATGTACCGACGCGTCAGCAGCATATTGAACGGGTTCAACTCCGGTTCCATATACTCCTTGGCGATATCCGCCCAATGGCAATTCGGGCAATACATGAGGAAATAATAGGGGGTATGGGCAGGACGAGCGCTTTTGTCCAGCCAGGTGTATTTCGCCACATGACCG
>JADFCT010000309.1 GCA_017161665.1 Candidatus Sumerlaeota bacterium | reverse complement strand
CCGCCATTGCAGATGGGTCGCCCTTTGCGCAATTCAATCCTTCAAATTGCCAAAATGAATCAGCCTTTTCTGGCAAACATGACCCATCATGTCCGCCCGTCAAGGTCTGGGATGAAATCGTTCCACACAAACGAAAATCAGTATCGGACGGCGATCGTTCACGAATCAATGGAAAACATACGGAGACCGGTAACGGACGAATCGTCATAGAAGCGCCGTCACGCGATATGCCCCGAAGCCGGCAATCTATCGTGACGGCGCCCTTCCGACAGCCCTGTCATATTTTCAAGACAGCATCGAGTCTCATCCCTTGACGTCATCCAGGGAAATGCCAAGCGCCCTGGCCACGCCCGCGCCATAAGCGGGATCGGCTTTAAGACAGTTGCCAATATGGCGAATCTTGATCGCTTTGGGCGCATCGCCCATGGCGCGCGCCGTGTTCCCAAAGAGCCGTTCCTGCTGTTCGGGTGTCATGAGGCGGAACAAAGCGCCCGGCTGGCTGTAGTAGTCATCGTCATCCTCCCGATGACTCCAGTGATCTGCCGCGCCGTCCAGCGGCAGGGGTGGCTCGGCATGTTTGGGCTGTTCCTGCCACTCACCATAGCTGTTCGGCTCATAGCCCAAAGTGGCCCCAAAGTTATCATCCACCCGCATCTGGCCATCCCGATGGTAACTGTGGACGGGACACCGGGCGCGGTTGACGGGAATCAGGTTGTGGTTCACACCGAGACGGTACCGCTGGGCGTCCCCATAAGAGAAAAGCCGCCCCTGGAGCATCTTGTCCGGTGAGAAGCCGATTCCTGGAACAATATTGGCCGGATTGAAAGCCGCTTGTTCGACTTCGGCATAGTAATTCTCAGGATTCCGGTTCAACTCCAGCACGCCCACATCAATGAGCGGATAATCACTGTGCGGCCAGACCTTGGTCAGATCAAAGGGATTGAACGGAAACTTGGCCGCGTCCGCTTCGGGAACCACCTGAATCTTCATATTCCATTTCGGACAATCACCCTTTTCGATGCTGTCGAAGAGATCGCGCTGATGGCTCTCCCGACATTTGCCCACGATGGCCTCCGCTTCCTGATCCGTCAGCGTTTGGATCCCCTGTTGCGTTTTGAGGTGAAACTTCACCCAGAAGCGTTCGCCCTGGGCATTGATCAAACTGAACGTGTGGCTGCCATAGCCATTCATGTGACGATAGGAAAGAGGAATCCCGCGGTCACTCATCGTAATGGTCACCTGATGCAGCGCCTCCGGGAGATGGGTCCAGAAATCCCAGTTGTTTTTAGCGCTGCGAAGGTTCGTTTTGGGATCGCGCTTGACGGCATGGTTCAGATCGGGGAACTTAAGCGGATCGCGAAGGAAAAAGACGGGCGTGTTATTGCCGACCAGATCCCAATTGCCTTCCTCTGTGTAAAGCTTAATGGCAAAGCCCCGAATGTCCCGTTCCGCGTCCGCCGCCCCCCGTTCCCCGGCGACCGTCGAAAAACGCACAAACAGATCCGTCTTTTTACCGATCTCCGAAAAGAGTTTGGCCTTGGTGTACTGGGTGATGTCGTGAGTTACCGTGAAATGGCCAAAGGCCCCCGAGCCTTTGGCGTGCATCCGGCGTTCGGGAATCACCTCCCGGTCAAAGTGAGCCAGCTTCTCCAGAAACCAGACATCCTGGAGGAGCTGGGGTCCCCGCGGTCCCGCGGTCATCACATTCTGATTGTCCGGAACGGGCGCTCCCGCAGCCGTTGTCAATTTTTTTCCCTCGTCACCCATACTTGTCTTCTCCTTTTTATGATTTTGTTCGGAAGAAAGATCCGAGCCGCAAACGACGAAAGGGGATAGAACTCACACCCGCACGCATCGCTCTCGGATCGTTCTTCCATATGACTCTTACAGGGCCCGCATAAACGCCACGAGTTCTTTTTTCTCCTGCGCCGTGAGCTTCAATTCCTGGATCAGGTTGAAAAACTCGACCGTGTCTTCAAGGGTCAACAACCGCCCGTCGTGCAGGAAGGGCGGCGAATCTTTGATCCCGCGTAGCGGGAATGTCTTGATCGGTCCATCCGAAGCGGCCCACCGCCCGTTCACGTCCTGGGGGGGGAAGAATCGCTCCGCCTTCAGATTATGCATCAAATTGTCGGTATAGTACGGCGCCGGATGACAAACCGAACATTGCGCCTTTCCAAAGAACAGCGCCTCGCCGCTCAGTTCGGCCTCGGTCGCCTTGGCCGGATCAAGCCGGCCATAAAGGTTGAGTTTCGGCGCAGGGGGGAAATCCAAGATGGACTGGAATTCGGCCATGAAATGTACCTGGCTTCCCCGTTCAAGGACGTTGACGCCCTTCTTGGTGGCAATAACGTGATCTCCATCAAAGTAGGCGGCGCGCTGCTCAAACTCGGTGAAGTCTTCGATGGACTTCAAAGCCCGCTGTGATCCGAACAACCGCTGAATGTTCACCCCTCGCAAGGAGGGTATGTCCAGACGGTGACGGAATTGCTGTGGACGTATATCGCCCACCAGATGGGTGGCCGCATTGCTGTGTCCATTGACGTGACAATCAAAACAAGTCACACCACGGTGCGGAAGCGCCGAGCGCCTGTCCGCCGTCATGTTGAACTGCTGCTGCGGAAACGCCGTAACCAGCAGCCGCAGCCCTTCGATCTGTTTGGGATTCAAAATCCCGTTGAACAGATCATAAAAATTCATGAGGGTCACCACCTTGCCCTGCGAAACGTCTCCAAGGTCGGGGCGGGTCGTCAGATAGATCGGCGGAGGATACTCAGGCAACAAATGGTCGGGCAGGTCGAGATCCATATCAAAACGAGTCAGATCGCGTCCTTCCTGTTTCATGATTTCGTCAATGTGAAACAGAGGAAAGACCATGCCCCCTTCGGCGTGATTCGGATGCGGCAACGGAAGGAAACCCTTGGGCCAGAGCCCTTTGGCTTTGATCTCTTCCGGGGACATGGCGCCCAATTCCTGCCAGGTGACGCCAGCCGGTAGTTTCACACGAACACCTTCCTGAACTGCGCGCCGGCCAGCCGACATCTTGAGGTCCGAGGGACGGTCACTCAAGTCGTACCGTTCTTTGAGCAAATCGGCCTGGCGCTTCATGACGGCCGGCTTGGCAGCCGTCATCCTCGCCTTCACTTCGGCAAACGTCTCATTAATGACGACCGGAGAATAACTGGACGCCTTCCCATCTGTCTGAGCCGAACTGATCTGGAATCCAGTCACACCATACAGAGCCACAACACCCAGGATTGCGCAAAGGGACTTCATTTTCATTCTGTACATCTCGCTTCTCCTTTTCTCGTTTTCGACGCAAGGTCGTTGCCATACCGTCAACGCGATGTGCCACGCTGACCAACGGTCCAGCAATGGGCCTGTATCACCTCCTCGCCCTCATCAAATCTCCAGAAACTCGCAGATAGGAAATCATCCTATCTAAGCGCACTGTAAAAAAACGCTATCCGCAGGCATTCTCTTTGCGCCTGCGGCGCAGACACTCTTTGCAAATCCCTCGCAACTCCAGCTGTACACTGGCTATTTCACCCCACGCCGTCACCTCGGCGGGAATGGGCAATTCGTCGATTCCTGGAATCTGACAATCAAAGACGCGCTTACATTCCACACAGACAAAATGATCATGCCGCTTCCGGACGGGATCATAGGAGATGCGACCGCTACAGATATGAAGTCGTGAGATGATACCGAACGCCTCAAATGTCGCCAGTGTCCGATACACCGTGTCGAGGGAAACGGTCGGCATCCGCTTCCGAACCCGCGCATGGATCGATTCAGCGGACGGATGATCATCGGCTTTCAGCACTTCGCCTAAAATCTCAAGGCGCTGATGCGTCGCCCTCAATCCCGCGCCCTGACAAATCGCTTTCAGATCTTCGATTTTAACCTCCAATCCACACCACCCGTTCGCCAAAACGCCTTTCCGCTAGTCGTCGATCAATTCTTATGTGGGATTCTCTCTGATCATTTCCCTTCGGGCAAGAAAATAATCCCTGGAAGCGGTGTTTCTTTTTTTGCCCCCACTCGACACCGCCGACGGACAGTGTCCCGCTGAGGGAAAAGGCTTTACCCCACCCCGCGCAAACAGTATGTTCACGGTCTGACTTCGCCATGAGACGAGCGCCGATCATGAAATATCCAGCGCCGCCGCCCCATTATCAGAATCAGGGGACGCGGGATCACCATTTCAACACCATTGTCGGCCATCACACGGTCAAGCAAATGCTGTGGAAAATGATTCTCACAGGACGGCTGCCCCAAGGGCTTTTGTTCCGGGGCGGGCGCGGCGTGGGCAAGCGATCCATG
>JADFCT010000308.1 GCA_017161665.1 Candidatus Sumerlaeota bacterium | reverse complement strand
GTGGATGGCCATATATTCATCAGTATTTTGGCATATCATCTTTTGAGTTGGATCAACTGGCGATTGCGTCTGGCCGGTGACTCAAGAGAATGGCAAACCATCTGTCGCCTACTTCGGACCCACAGTCTCGCCAGTATTCGCCAGGTCGATCAGGCTTTCGCTCAATTTTGTTTCGCGCAGAATTGTTGTCAAACGCAATTCTTCCCAAGCCTTCAAGGCAACGAGTTCGGGACCCAGTTGGACAACATTTTCCATTTCGATCGCGTCGATTTTCACGCCATTGACGACTTCGATATCTTTTTTGGGCTTGCTGGAAAGGGAGCGTTCGATGATCTGGATAATTTGATCGACCCACTGTGCTTCACTTTGCGTCAAGGTCGACGGAAGGAGTTGCGCTTGCCCTTTTAGTTTACACTCAACCGTTTGGGCAATCACGATTCGAGATGGCTCGGGGATATGAGCATCCCCCAGCGAGGCGATCACCCGTTGTCGCGGCAACCCTTCGGGATTCCGATACGACTCGACCAGTTGAAGGACATTTGAGCCTTTGATTGTTTTATTTCTGAAGAACATGGCTTCACATAAATCATGAACTTTTCTCATGTCAAGCATTAAAAATATGAATTAGGCACTACACATTAAAATCCAGCGTTTTTGGAGTTTCGAAAATTTCATAGACCGTTGATATATATAGAGTTACGCGATTGGCGATTTGCAAAAATCATGAAAAACTGGTCAATTTATCTCATTTAGCCACGAAAAATAAGAAACTTGGGCTAATTCGTTCAGATCCGATTAAGTGACAGCGCGTACTTCCTTGAAGTATTCTCCGTCGCAGATGGTTTTCCGTTGCCGAAAACGGCAAGGACTCAAATTGAGACATGCACACGACGCAGAATTCCTGAGCAGTTTCCCGTTGCTTCCCGGACCGCCTACGGCGCATTTTCAAAGACTTCTTTGGCAGTCTGCGTCGATTCGGACGACTGCGCCCAGCTATTCCATCGTCTGGTCAGGGTTTATCAGCATAAAATATCGGTAAGGGAGCCTCCAAATGATTCAGCGGCCAATCGGCAACACCGGCGTCACCGTTTCAGCTTTAGGCATGGGATGTATGCGCTTTGAAAATCCACAGGATATTGACGGTTCCGCTCAAACGGTTCTGCGCGCTTTTGAGCGGGGCATCAATTATATCGATACGGCGCCTTTTTATTGCGAGGATTTGAGTGAAACGATTGTCGGTGTGGCCCTCAAGGAAATTCAAAAGACGGGCAAGCCGTATTTCGTTTCGTCGAAAACCTCCCAAGCAACCGATGCCGACATTCGTGAGCGCATTGAAACCTCTCTGGAACGACTGGGGGTGGATTCCCTTGATTTTTATCATGTCTGGTGGCTGGTTCGACCTGGGGAATTACTGGAGCGTAAGGCGCAGGGGTGTCTGGACACCTTTCGGCAACTGAAGGAAGAAGGGCTCATACGCCATATTGCGGTGTCCACGCATCTGGATCATCAGGATGTGGGCGAAATGCTGGATCAGGGCGAAGGGCTTTTTGAGTCCATGTTGATTGGGCTCAACGCCGCTAATTTTTCACTTCGGATTCAGGGGGTTCAAGAAGCCGCCCGACGCGGGATGGGGGTGATGACGATGAACACCCTTGGTGGAGGATTGATTACGGACTATGCCGACAAGTTTGAGTCCATCAAAACACCGGCGGATCAATCGGTTCTTCAAGCGGCTTTGCGATTCAATTTATCCATTCCGGAGGTATCCGTCGCGCTGGTTGGCTTTCGGAATGTCGAGGATGTGGATTCGGCCGCGGACGCCATGGACGGGCTGACCCTTCTGGACAGGGACGCTCTGGAAAGACACCAACAGCAGATCATTGAGTCCCGCGAGGATTTATGCACGCAGTGCAATTATTGCCGAGACTGTCCGGAAGGCGTGCCGGTCATTCGTTTCATGGAGGCCTACAACCATTATCTTTTCGAACCGGACGAGAAGGCCAAACTGCTCGAACACCTGACCCTGCACTGGGGGCTGCCCCATGTCCGGGAAGCCCTGGAAGCCTGTACGCAATGTGGCTTGTGCGAGGCGCGCTGCACACAACACCTGCCGATTCTTCAGCGATTTGAAGACCTCAAACAGGTCGAAGCGGTAATAAAGGGATAACCTCTCGGAGCGGATACGATTGATGGTCAAGCCTATCGATTGGGAACAACTCAAGGCGGAGAACGAGGCGATTGCCCGTCAGGAATTTCAAGGGCAACAGACCGTCCTGACGGCTCGGCCACTGTTCTTGCAGATCGAAACGACAAACCGGTGCAATTTTAACTGCAAGATCTGCGAGCGTTCTCATCATCCTCCGAAGCCCCACATGATCGATATGGACATTGTCGACATGCTGGAAGAAAACCTCTTTCCCTATTTGCGCGACAGTTCGCTTCAATCGTTTGGTGAGCCGTTGACTGACCCGAATTTTGACGCTCTGTTGGAGCGAATGACGGCCCATCGGATTCACGCCGGTTTCACGACCAACGGCTCACTGATGACCGAGGAACGGTTGGAAGGCTATGTCCGAGCCGGCGTTTTTTTGTGTTTATCTCTGGACGGCGCCACGGCCGAGACCTATAACCGAATCCGACCGAACGGCAACTTCGAAGCCATTGTCGCGCGATTTGCCCAAGTTCCGCGGTTGCGCTCCCTGTATCCCGACAGCGGGTTCAAACTCCGGATCCACTTTGTGGCTACGACACAAAACATTGACGATCTACCGGCCATGCTTGAAGTGGGCGAACGGATCGGGGCCGATGAAATCGAAGCGCTCAACCTTCTGACGCTACGCCTGCCCGCCACCGTCGCCCACTGGAGTCTGGAGCATGATCCGCTTCGGGCGAATCAGCGATTCCGTGAAGCGCAGGAAAAAGCGCTGACATCCACCGTGACGCTCAAACTGCCACCCTATTATGATGAACCGGACACCCCTCCGGTCGATCTTTCCGAGGCGCGGAACTATATTCTTTGGCCTAAACTGACCGATTCCCCTTCCCCCTATCCCAATTCCTGTTCGGATCCCTGGACATTGGCGGTCATTTCGGCCAATGGGGATGTCCGTCCCTGTTGCGTCTGGCCCTATTCGATGGGCAACCTCCATCGCCAGTCTTTTGAGGAGATCTGGAACGGACCCGGCTGGCAGAAGATCCGCCGTCGCGTGAATTCTCGTTTCCCTCAACGCCCCTGCAAGGAATGTACGCTTTGGTCCGGCATCAACGCTGGTCGGAAAGAAACGGTCCAAAAGCAACTGCCGTTCATCTGTCGTCTTCACTCCATCGGCCAGGAAGTCGCCCGAATTTTCCGGGCGCATTAGGTCACAGCCTTTTTAAGCCGTGAAAATATTTTTTTTCTAAGAATGTTCTTGCTTGCCTTTTCCTCTGGGACATGGTAGAAGTTTCTTGTTTTAAGATAAAGAAGTCGCTCATTTTTTTAACTTTTTTTTAATGGGATTGTCTTTCCGCGTCCTGGATTTTGAGAATATCGAACGAGTATGATTGCCGTAGTGGAAATCGCTTTGGCAAATAGACCGCTTGTGTGGAATCTGCGGCCATCGAAGTCTGCGGAATTCCCTATTTTATTGAGGAGAGTGTCGATCATGGCGCCGAACGCCTTTTTTCGATGGCTTGTCGTGTGTTTCATCGTACCTGCGTTGCCGGTCGCGGCTCAAGTGCGGACCCAGACGATCGATTTGTCGCCCGGGTGGAACGCGGTGTTTTTGGAGGTGGAGCCCGAACCGGGTGATCCGGCCACGGTTTTCAAGGATTTGGCGGTTGAGAGCGTTTGGTTTTGGAACAAGCGTTTTTCTTCCGTTCAATTTGTCCAAGATGCCGTGAATTTGGTCCCCGATAAGCCGGATTGGCTGACGTGGTTTCCTTCGGGATCACCGAATGCCTTCCTGAGCAACTTGCATCTCATTGCCGGAGGGCAGGCGTATTTGATTAACTACGCGGGAAACGCTCCGATCCAATGGGACGTAAAGGGGCGGGCCGTTCTGACGAGGCCGGAGTACAACAGCGACTCTTTCAATTTGGTGGGGTACTATGTGGATGCCGCTTCGCCCCCCTCGTTTTCCGAGTACCTGGCCCCTGCGGCGGAGTTGCGCCAGCGGGATATTTTTGAACTGTCGCCTTCCGGACAATGGACCAAAATAACCAATCTGGCGGCCACACCGGTTCGCAGTGGACGGGCTTATTGGGTCTATTGCGAGGGCGATTCCAATTATG
>JADFCT010000307.1 GCA_017161665.1 Candidatus Sumerlaeota bacterium | reverse complement strand
ACCCTTCAACCCGGGACAGATCAATCTGGATGTTGCGAACGGCGCCATCGCCAACGATTGAGAAGGGAACCCGGATGGGGGGACCGGGGGCGGGACGCAGCCCGTCGCCCCACTGGGGCCAGTCCTGGCCGTCGGTGTCTTCGTAGGGCTGGAGGGCGATATGGGCCTGAACGGCTTTGGTCTCGAATCCGGCCCGCAGGGCGAGCCGGGGGGCGTCGTCGGCCTTCCAGAAGGTGATGGGGCTGATGGCCGCGGATTCCTTCTCCGGATTCAGCTCGATGTTCAATCCCTTTTCGATCGGCCAGCCGGCGTCTTTCGTGTCGCGATATTCCCAGTGTTGACGATCGGACTGAAAATTCCAGGCGGGGCGCTTCGTTCGAGGGCTGTGCTGGTAAACGGCGCGGCGGATTTCGTCCAGGGAGCCGACAATGAGAATGTATTCGTAAGGGTATTCGATGTTGTGATCGAGAATCTCGGTATGGCGCGCTGTCATATGGCCGGTGGGGAAATCCTTGGGGCCGCCGGCGCCTTTGCCCCCGCCCTCGCCGCCGGCGAAGCCTCCGCCAAAGGAACAGACGCCCGGATGATACAGGCCCAGCCCGTGATTGTTTGCATCGAGTAGGGCCGCCCAGTGTTCCGGCGTGTAGAAGAGCCGCCAGGGCCAGCCTTTGCCATCCTCCTTGTCCACCAACACCGTGGGGGCGTCTCCCGTGAACGGCTTGGGACCGAGGTAGGAGACCAGTTTATACCACGGGCCATTCGTATAGACGGCCGGCAGTTCCTGAGAGCGGGCGGTATATTGGGTTTTGTCGTCGCGGTGATTGGTGAGCTGGCTCTTCACGCGAACAGTTGCGCCTTCGAGGCGGAACCAGCATTCAAATTCACACTGACCGGGTGTGTTTTTCAGGGGCCAGTGTTTGGGGATGCACTTGACATAAATGGACTGGCCGTCGTTGGTGTGCTCCGTGACCTCAGAGGGAAAGTCGAAGCAGTCGCCGGACTGGATGGGGTTCCATCCCAGCCCCTCCCAAGCCGGCCGGACCTCCGCCCCCTTGGGGACAAAGGGATTGGGGCCGGAGTAGAAGGACATCTGGATCTGGCGGCCCCAGTCATGGCTGTTGATCATATTGATTTTTTTGTCGGATTCGGCCAGATAGGTGATGGCGCCGCCAATAGCGAGATTGACGCCCAAACGGATGGTCCCGTTGTCGAGCCAGCTCATTTGGGGTTGGAGTTGGTCGCGGGGTGTCTGCGCGTGTACCCGGCCAAGCAGGCTCATGAAAAAAAGAGACAGGCCGAGGAGAAGGATTCGTCTCTGGATTTCCGCTCGGGCGCCCGTTTTTCGGTGTCGGGGTGGCGTCATGGTTTTAGGGATCCTTGTTCGAAAAATTAAATACGCTGTCGGACGGCCGTCGGCGCCGTCACGCTTTTTGCGCGCTGCGCGGCAAACATCGCGCCGGCGCCTCAGTTTCTATTCATCTTACCCAGGGCTCCGCTCCCTATCGGTCGCTCCACCCTGGGCTATTATGTGCCACCCCTATCGGGGCTTGGCGGATGTTTGGATCCTTGGACGCGGGCCTTATCCGACAGCGCCGTCGCCATGGTTATGGACCTTGGCGAGCGTCGCTCGCATCCCTCGCTCTGCCCTTGGGTTGTTGCATGGCGCCCCCCGATTGGGGCATACGGAATCCCATGCTGGACAGGGGCGAAACCGAGAATGTGGCGCGCCATGCGCCCATGGAAGCCGATTGGTTTTTTTTTCCGGGAGGCGAAGCCATTGAGGCCTGACCGCCTGGTCCGGCCCGATCAATACCGCTGTTCATCCATGAGGCGAACCACTTCCGCCCGATTGGGCATGGCCGTTTGCGCTCCCAGGGCGGTTGTGGCCAGGGCGCCGGCGGCGCATCCGAATCGGACGGCGCGATCCAGCCGCATCCCTTCGGCGCATCCCAGGGTCAGGGCTGCCGTAAAGGCGTCGCCCGCCGCGGTTGTGTCCACGACGTCCACTTCATAGCCATGAATATATCGGGACTGGCCGGCCGCATTGATGGCCAGGGCGCCGAGGGCGCCCATTTTGATCACCACTTGTTCCGCGCCCCGTTGGCGAAGGATTTCGGCCGCCGCCTCGGCCTGGGCCAGATCGTCCGCCGATTGTCCTGTCAATCGTCGGGCCTCGGACTGATTCGGGCTGATGAGATCGACGGCATACAGGGCGTCGGGCAGGGGCGCGTTGGGCGCGGGCGCGGGATCGAGCACCGTGAACACATGATGGCGTCGGGCGATTTCAAGGGTCTTCACCACGGTCTCAATGGGGATTTCCAATTGGAGCAGGACAGCGCGGGCCTGAGCGATGACCTCTTCGGCTTCTTCAATGTCGTCCGGCGTCAGTCGCCCATTGGCGCCGGGGACAATGGCGATGGTGTTCTCACCGGCGGGATCGACGGCGATCATGGCCACGCCGCTCGACATGTCTTCGGTGGTGGCGATGGAATGGGTCTCCACGCCTCGGGCGAGGAGGCCGCGCAAGAGTTGTCGGCCGAAGGAATCACTTCCGACGCGTCCAATGAGCGAGGCGTTCGCGCCCAGTTGGGCCAGAGCGACGGCCTGGTTGGCCCCTTTGCCGCCCGGCAGGGTGGAGAAGTCATGGCCGGCCACCGTTTCTCCCGGAAGGGGCAAATGATTAACCGTGGCGACGAGGTCCATGTTGATGGACCCCACCACAACGATGGCGGGGGCGGGGGGGACGTCCGGGATTGGTTCCGGCGTGGTTTGGGTTTTCGTGGTTGCCGATGCGCAGGTTGACTTCACAGGTTGATAACCTCATCCCCAAAGGATCGTATGCCACGGCATCTTGCCGCAACGGGACGAGGGGTGAAAAATTGACGACTCATCCCTCGGCGAGGCATTCATTGATTGCGAGGGCAATATCGCGCATGATTACGGGCTTCATCAAGTACTTTCGGATGCCAATGGCTGCGGCTTCTTTGGGCGTCAGGTTTTCGCTGAAACCCGTGATGAGAATGATGATCAGGTCCTCACGCAGGGCCAGCATTTCTTTTGCCAGATCGGCCCCTGTCATGGAAGGCATGGTATGATCGGTCAGCACGAGGTCATAGTCATAGGGAGCGTTCCGAAACAGTTGCAGGGCCTCGACGCTGGAGTTCATGGTGGTGACATCATAGCCCAAACTGGTGAGCAGGCTGGCGCCGACGGCGAGCACCTGTGTTTCGTCGTCCACATACAGGATTCGCTCGCCGGACCCGCGGGGGACCGGAGAGGACGCCTCGGTTGGTTCTTGTTTTTTTTCCTGGATTTGGGGGAAATAGATTTCGAAGGTTGTTCCCTGGCCCGGTTGGCTGAAAACGGTGAGTCCGCCTCCATGGTTGGCCACAATGCCGTCCACGATAAATAATCCCATCCCGGCGCCTTCGCCTTCGTTCTTTGTGCTGTAAAAGGGCTCAAAGATATGGGCGATGGTCTCCGGTGGAATGCCGTCGCCGCTGTCGTGGACGGTCAGTTTAACATAAGGCCCCGTGCGCAGGTTTTTATGAGCCTGGGCCGCGGCGGCGCTGATCTCACAGTGGCGCAGCTTCACTTCCAACACGCCGGGTTTTCCCCGCATGGCGTGATAGGCGTTGACGCACAGATTCATGACCACCTGGTGGATTTGCGTTGGATCGGCCAGAATGGGGCCGCAGCCGCGTTCAATATCATGGCGGATTTCGATAGTGGACGGAATGGACGGCCGCAACAGTTTGAGGGATTCGGTGACGAGCAGGTCGAGATGCAGGGGTTTGCGTTCCTGTTCGGCCTGCCGACTGAAGGTCAGAATTTGCCGAACCAGTCCTTTGGATCGTTCGGCCGCCTTGAGGACCTGTTGATGACTCATGGCCAGCATTTCGGGATCGGCCCCCTTCTGCATGGCGAGTTCCGTATAGCCCACCATGATGGACAACATGTTGTTGAAGTCATGGGCGATGCCGCCGGCCAGAATGCCGATGGCTTCCAATTTCTGAGCTTGCCGGAGCTGGGTTTCCAACGCCTTTTCGCGCCGTTCGTATGCAATCCGGGTCAACAGGCAGGTAAAGAGATGGGTGAGTGTTTCATAAAAAGTAATGCGATTGAGATTGAAGGCTTCCTGGGACCGCGAACCCATCGTCAATGCGCCCACCCGGACATGATCCAATTCGATGGGGAAGACCGCCAGGGAGCGAAAGGCATAGCGGTCGCACAGGGTTTCCACCAGGGAGGCGCGCCGGTCGGGCGCGGGGTTTTCGGAATGCCAGGCGCCATAGTCGGCTGTCCAGGCCGCGCCCGCGTCACTCCGAATCAAGAGGGG
>JADFCT010000306.1 GCA_017161665.1 Candidatus Sumerlaeota bacterium | reverse complement strand
ACCGACGAAAGCAAGAGCGCCGGATGGGCTGCCCAGCGCCCACAGAGCCATCAGCCCCGTCAACCCGCCCACGAAAGGCCAGAGAAACAACGGATAGGCCAAATGGGCAAGGGTGGTTCGCCGATTGAGTTCTTCCTGATTGATGGCGCTTGAGCGATCACTTCCCATCACCGGCATATTAGCGACACCTGCCATATTGATTTTTCCAGATTCCGAATCCATGCATTAATAGGGACGCTCTCCCAACCGGAATGTCACCGACTGGGCCGAACCGTTGGTCTGTGACGGCGGACCCACCTGCGATTGCATCCGATGTTCACTCACGCCCACACTCTTTAAAAAATCCACCGCGGCGCGGGCTCGTTCGGCCCCCAGACGCATGTTGGCCTCCCGATCACCTTCGGCGCGGGTATGTCCCACGACAATCAGATAATAATCCGGCCAGGCCGCCAATCGCCGCGCCAACGCTTCCAGATCCCGCTGACTCTGGATATTGATGCGCGCCGCCCCCCGTCCGAAGGCAATCGGATCAATGCGTAACTCCCCTACCGGCGACAAACTGTTCCATTCCGCATCCGTAAGCGGGCGCAATGCCGCCCGGCGCCGGACACTTTCCATCCCCTTCGGCGACGGATCCACACCCGGAATCAAGTTCAACGCCTTCGCCGGATGAAATCCGGAATCCTTGATCGCCTTCAGCACACCGTCATAGTACAACTGTCGGTATTGGCCGTCCAGCGGATCATTGGCGATCGCCTTGGTTTTTACCAGCACATCGGTGATGTTCCCAATCGCCTCATCGGCCGTCAAGGCGCCCTGGCGCTCACCCACCGACAAAAGGCCGAAAAAGGCATAGTTTTCGAGCGTGTTTTTCCATTCGATCTTACCAGCCAACGCCTCGGCCTGCTCATCCGTCAAGGCCTCCATCCCCATCTCGCGCCCGTCGGCCTGAATCAGTTGCATCAGTCCCATGCTTTCATTTCGGATTCGATAGGCGACACGCAAATAGGACTCCACCACCTGGCGGACCACATCCGGGTAGTCGCGCAAAAAATGGCGTTCCGCCACCAGCACGTCAATGATGTACCCTTTGAGTTTGGAACTGTCCAGCAACAGGTGGGCGCCGGGCTCCCGCAAGGCCATCGACACATGCGGTTCCCACAGGGCATAGGCGCGTTTGGCCTTAGGATCGGCCCGACGGAATCGCCGAAACACATCGGCCGAACCGTCAGCCCCTTCACTCCATTGCTCCGGTAAATTCGGCAGATAGAAATTCGCCAGTACCGCCCGAGCCAGGAATTCGCTGGGAGAGTTCGGCGTCAAGACAATCCGCGCCTCCGGCGAATCCAGATCCTGAATGGACGCCACCCCCGTCTCATACGCAACCAGGGCGTCGGCCCCCTGTGTCTCATCCAGGATCATGACAATCGAAGCCGGAAATCCACCAATGGCCGCGCCATTGGCGAGAAACGAATCGACACTGAACACGGCCATCTGCGCCTTGCGATCCCGAAGCGCTTCCATGCGCCCCCGTGTATCGGCCTGATCATCGCGCACGAACAGACCGATATCCTGCGATTCCAGTTCCTGGCGCAAGGCCGGAGAACGAAGAATCGCATAACCGGAAAACGAATCGGACAAAACCCGAACGGAATGGGCGAACTCCCGAGTGGAACTCGTTGTGCCAAGCAGTTCAGCCTGCTTTTCTTTTTCGAAATGCGGCAAGATCAGATAACGGGCCGCCACGGCCAGGATAGTGCCAATAATGATCCAGATGATGGCGGCGATGAGACATCCCGCCCCACTACGTTTGGATTCCGACATCGAAAAGCATTCTCCTCCTCAAAATCGCCTCAGTGGCGTCGCCGCCGCCCTTTGGAAAACCGACTGAATACAATCGAAAGGACAATCACCAGAAACACAATATTCCCAAAGCTGACGCCCCTCTTGGAACTTCGGGATCCCGTCGGAGACGAGGGCTCCGAACGTGATGCGGGCGGAGGCGGTGTTCTCTGACGGGGAGGGGTTTGACCCACAGATGCGCTCCCGATCGCGGCCGCTCCCACTCCCTCGCCGATCGGCTGGTTTCCGCTGCGCCGTAAGGACTCCAACATGGCCCCCGCCATTTCCACGGGAATCGGGGCCAGGAGTTCGAAAGCCTCCTCGCTCGCGATTCCGGCGTCCTGCGTCCCCACTTCGGCAAACACCTCGGCAATCGCCTGCTTCAGGGAATCGGGATCATTGGCCCGCCGATACGAATGGACCCGCGTCGCCAGGGTATGATCGGAGGCCATATCCACGCCGATCACATCAATGACGATCCCCCGCGACAGCACATCCGGCACGTATCGCTCCACAAGCGCCGGGTCACTGGCCTGGCCGTCGGTCACGATCAACAATCGATACTGTCCATAGCCGCGCTGCTCCGCCCGCTGCTCGAGCAACCGGTCCGCGGCCATTTTGATATACGCTCCCAGGGGCGTCCCGCCCCCCGGTCGCAAGCGGTCGATTCCGGAGAACAAGGCGGCCTGGTCTTGGGGCCCCAGCGGAAAAACCCAGTCGCTATCCTTGTTTTGTCCGCTGAAGACGAGAAGCCCCACATTGGTTCCAACATCAATTTGCCCCATGACTTCCTTCAGCGCCGACTGGGCCGCATCCATTCGCGCCATATTCGTACCGCTCATCGTGCCGCTCATGGAGCCCGAAGCGTCCAGAACGACCACCACATTCGACGCATCCGGTTCCGCTGTGTCGCCTGAGTAAATCCCCAGACACGATATGAGAACAATCATGAGGCCATAACGTTTCCATCCCATCGGGTCCTGCCCCCTTTTCTCAATTCTGCCTGCGACAACTTCCTGTCGGCCACAAACCATGGCCATTGCTCAACACAATCCGGCGCCTGGGCCACTGCAGAGACGCGACAAGGCTAGAAATCGAAATCCGACTCGCTCACCACTTCACTGGCCACTCGAATCAAACGGAATTCCACACGCATGTTTTGGAGGGCTTCCTCCATATTCGACGGTTTGGCGATAAACGGTTCCCCGATCCCCACCCCCACGGGCTGAACCTGACTCTTGTCCAACATCAACCCCTTTTGCTTCGCATATTCCACCACCGAATTAAGGACCGCCTCCGCGCGATTCCGTGACAAATTCAACGCCGCCTGCATCGTCTGGCGCGGATTGTGTTCGGCCACCCCGTCGAAGGCGCCCTGTGCAATCAATTCCGTGATCGCCTTCGTATCCGTCAAGGCCAACGGCTTGCCCTGGAATGAATAATTATCCCCGGACCGTTTCAAAATCCCTTTGGCCATGCCGGCCTTGACCAGCTCCAGGAGGGTCTTTGTCGGATCGGCATGACCACGGATCGCAATGACCGCATTGCCGTATCGGTTCGCCATCTCCACCACCCGCTGATACTCGGCCCCATACTGAACGGCGCTGAACTCCTGTTGATTCGGCTCAAAGCTGATCGTGAACGATACAATGGTATTTTCATCCAGATCGCCGCCCGCGCTGAGTTGCTCGATTTCCTCCAGAACGGCTTCCGCCTGAAACCGTTCGCCGGTCTTCACCGTCGTCTTGGTCAGATAATTCATAAATGCCGGAGACTGATAATCCAGCCCAGAAGGGAACAAGCCGGTCTTGACTTTGGCATAACCTTGCCGCACCGCCAGATCAAGGGCCGAGGTTTGAAACGCTTCGAAACCCGACATATTGTTCGCCTGTGTAAAGAAGGCCACATTGCCCGGATAGCCCACCAACGTGCAATCCAGCAACAGACCATGGGCGTCTTCCTCCAAGGTCGGGATCACATCTTTTCCATAAATATCCTGAGCCATTTGCAGAATCGATTCATACTCTTTCGATCCCGTGCTTTCATAGGCTTTCTTGAGATCAATGACTGCTTCACAGGCCTTCAGGTAGCCGGCCACAAACTTCGTCACCAGATCCTTGTTGGCGTCATAAAAATCCTTACGGCAAACATAAACATCCGCAATGGATCGCGACATTTCAGCAGTCGAGACCAACACCCGCGCGCCGGACACCGTCCCTTCGGCCCCCGATCCAATATTCTGCGCGCCTCCGGTCAGACCCAACATATCCGGCGTTATCACACAAGCCGCCGCAATCTTCGGATCCTTGCGGAACATCTCCGCGGCGCAATTCGGCGAACCCGTCAGATCCTTGGCCCACACGACGGTCACATCCTCCCAGGATAACTGGGCCGTCTTCAGGATATCATCCACCATCCCCACATGGGGGCCCCCTTCCTGGAGACAAATAGTCTTACCCTTCAGGTCACTGATCGTCTTGATCTCTTTACGCGCCACCAGGTGATCCCCCGCCGACCA
>JADFCT010000305.1 GCA_017161665.1 Candidatus Sumerlaeota bacterium | reverse complement strand
GGTATGACCATCCGGAACGCCCGGGAACTGTGTCCGGACGGCGTGTACCTCAAAACCCGCATCAACCATTACAAGGAAGTGGCCCGTCGCCTGCGGCTCATCATGGACTCTTTTACCGAGCGCGTGGAGGAAAGGGCCATGGGGGAGTATTATCTGGATTTGACCGCGACGGCAGAGGGGGCTGATGGGGCGGCTATGGGCGAGATCGCGCGACGGCTCAAGAGTCTGATCATGGAGAAACAGGGGCTGACCGCCTCGGTCGGCGTGGCCCACTGCAAGATTGTCGCCCGGCTCGCTTCCGAGGCCCATCGCCCCAACGGCCTGACCGTCATCACCGCTGACCAGGCCCCCGGATTTCTGGCCCCTCTGACCATTGATCAGGTCGCCGAATTCGGCGCGCCGATTTGCGAGGGATTGCGTCAGATGGGCATTGAGCGATTGGAACAGATTCCGGACACGCCTCAGACCGTTTTTCAGCGGGTCTTCGGCGCCTTCGGGGCCCGGATTCATGAATTTGCCCGGGGGATCGATCCGCGTCCCGTCGGATCGGAACGGGAGATCAAATCCCTGAGCGTCGAAAAGACCTTCGACACCCCCACCCAGGATGCCACCCTGTTGCGACAAACGCTGACCCATCATGCCGAGGCGCTGGCGGTCCGTCTGGCGGCCAAAGGACGCCAGGCCCGGGCCGTCATGCTCAAATTCCGAACCGCCGACTATCGCTCCCAGACGCGGTCCGTCACGAGTGACAGTTACTTCCAATCGGCCGACATCATTGACCGGCTGGCCCTCGATCTAATGGAAAAAGCAGAGAACACGACAGCGATTCGCACCATCGGACTCTCGGTGACTCAGTTCCGCCAGGAAGATCAGGCCGCCCAGCTGACCCTTTTTGACAAGGACGCCTTTCCGGAATAGGCCACATGGCCGCGCACCCCCTCAAAAAAAAGAACGCCCCGAAAAGGGGCGTTCCATGGGATTGCATTGGGTTTCGGATTCCGAATCGGCGCGTTCGAGGGGCCTGGCTACTTGGCGTACTCGGAAACGCGGAGTTCGCGGAGAACGGTGATGCGGATTTGTCCGGGGTACTGCATATCTTCTTCCACTTTTTTGGCGATATCCCGCGCCAGAAGGGAACATTCATTGTCGCTGAGTTTGATCGGGTCCACGACGATGCGCAACTCTCGTCCGGCTTGAATGGCAAACGAACGATCGACACCCTCGAAGGAGTTGGCGATCTGTTCCAGAGATTCCAACCGCTTGACATAGGTTTCCAGTGTTTCGCGTCGGGCGCCGGGACGCGCGGCCGACAGCGTATCGGCCGCCTGAACCAGGACGGCGATCAGGGTCTTCGGTTCTTCTTCGGCGTGGTGGGCGGCGATGGCGTGGACAATGGCCGGTTTTTCTCGATACTTCCGGGCCAGTTCCGCCCCGATCAACGCATGGGGCCCTTCGCTTTCATGACTGACGGCTTTGCCCAGGTCATGGAGGAGACCGGCCCGTTGCGCGACTTTGGGATCGATGTTCAGCTCCGAAGCCATCATGCCGGCGAGATACGCGACCTCTTTGGAATGCATGAGGGCATTTTGACCATAACTGGTCCGGAATTTCAATCGGCCCAGCAAGCGAATGATCTCGGGATGAATATCATGAATCCCCAAGTCAAAGCAGACCTGCTCACCCAGTTCGACCGTTTGTTCCGTCAGTTCCTTGGTGGCCCGGGCCACCACTTCCTCGATTCGCCCGGGGTGAATGCGTCCGTCGCCGACGAGACGATCCAATGCCACTCGGGCGATCTCGCGCCGGAATGGATCGAAACACGACAACACAACGGCTTCCGGTGTGTCGTCC
Source organism: Candidatus Sumerlaeota bacterium (assembly GCA_017161665.1). GTDB lineage: Bacteria > Sumerlaeota > Sumerlaeia > JADFCT01 > JADFCT01 > JADFCT01. Next base: position 2,520 of record JADFCT010000305.1, on the reverse strand, counting down.
ACAATAATGTTACACCCGGTGGCGGATTCCAGCGCGCGGATATTGCGCCCTTCGCGACCGATGATGCGCCCCTTCATGTCCTCGCCGGGCAGCTGGACAACGGAGACGGTGGATTCCGTGACGGTTTCATTGGCCAGCTTTTCAATGGCCAGGACCAGAATTTGACGGGCTTTCTTGTCTGCCAGTTCTTTTGATTCTGTTTCGATGCGACGAACCATGGCGGCGGCCTCGAGCCGCACGTCCTTTTCGATCGATTCCAACAGCATCTGCTTGGCTTGTTCGGCCGTCATCCCGGAGACTTGCTCACATTTGACACGCAGTTGTTCGTATTGCTGTTCGACCTCGCTTGATCTCTGATCCAGTTGTCGGTTGCGTTTTTCCAGCGCGCTTTCATCCGCGCGCAACTGATCTTCACGTTTTTCCAACGAGTCGAATTTTCGATCCAGAGTCGATTCGCGCGATTGCAGTTTTTTCTCCAACCGCTCCACGTCCGTACGGCGACGGGAATAATCGCGCTCCAACTGTCGTTCCAAGGCCTGCATCTTGTCCCGATTGTCTGATTCCAGACGCAGGCGCTGTTTTTCCAAATCTTTCTTCGTGGCTTCGATTTCCGCCCAGGCCTTGACCAGGGCCGCGTTTTTCGAGCCACGCATGAGACTGAATGTGACCAATCCCCCCAGGACGCCGCCGATCAATCCGCCAAGGATGATCGATGTGGGGTCCATTTGTGGTGTACTCCTCCTTGAAATGCTATTTCTCTGTCAGTTGTTGTAAATAAGTAAGCCCCCAGCCCGGACGGTAGCCTCGCCATGGCTCGAGCCTTCTCGTTTGTCTGCCGCCGGGTGGTGAATAACGACCCCAGACGACATATCATTAAAACGCTTTAAATCAAAGCGTCGCTTATATTGCATGGATTATTTTCCGGGATCAAGGGGAATATCATCCCTTATGGCGCCCCGGACGGTTTTTGTGGCGGAAGGGCCCATCGTGGAGCGGGGGCGTGTCTTCTAGCCCTGAGGCGACTCGCCGGAGCGGTCCGCCGGGCGCGGAGGGGAACTCATGTGGGCGTGAGCCGCGTCCATTGAGACGGGGCCCCGAAGAATCTCCGGAACGACCGGGTCCTATCACTGAAATAAGCGCTCTAATCGATCCATCCACGAATCCCACACATTCACATGCGTAGTCGTGGGATTCGTGGATGGCGTCAGGTGGGGCTGACTCTCTTCTGTCAGCCTTGAATCCGGTGTGGATTCGATTCAAACAGGAAGCCGCGCGCTGGGGCGCGGCGGCCTTATCGGATTTTGTAGCTGATGGCCATGCCGTCGCCCTTTTCCATGGAGGCGCGGATGACGACCGTCTCATAGTTCGGGCTGTTGTGGACATAGTCCAGGTAGTCCTTCATGGCCCGTTCGGACTTGATGCAGTTGTCAGCGATGATGACGGCGCCAGCTTTGAGTTTAGGCTCCATGATCTGAAAGTATTTCAGATAGTCCGATTTGAGGGCGTCGATGAACATGAAGTCATATTGACCCTTGAGTTCGGGCAGGGTTTTGAGGGCGTCGCCTTCGAGGCAGGTGACGGTGTTTTCGAGTCCCATGGCCGCGATGGCGGCGCGACATTGTTTGACCATGCCCGGATCGATTTCCAGCGTCTCCAGCGTCCCACCGTTGCGCTCGAAGGCGATGCCCATGTTGATGGCGCCGAAACCGCTGGCCGAGCCGACTTCCACCCCTTTTTTCGCGCCGGAGCTGGCCACGAGGACGCGCAGCATCATGGCGTCGCCGAGCGTGGTGTTGAGGCCGGTGCGGTTGAAATTTTCAATAAACGCTTTGCGGGCGGCGGCGTCCGGTTTGGCGTCCTGGGCCGCAGTAGCGATCCAGGCGCTCCCCAGAAAAATCGCCACTGACAAAAGGGCCAGACATTGTTTGAAACGTGACATAATGTTCTCCACCAGATTATAAACTCTCCCAAGGCCGTTCAATGGCCTGGGTTCTTGCCATATTAAACACAGAAATCCTGACAACCACTCGAGAATGTCACTTCGCGCCCGTTCCGATGCGGGGGTGCATTTCCTTCCTCGTTTTTACGGTCGGTTCGTAAGAAATCCACCGAAATAAAACGCAAAACCCAGAATGCGTTCACAATGGGGACAGAAATACATGGTTTCTTTTTCAGAAGGCCTTTGGTTTCTTTTCGGACAGTGAACCTCCGCTCCCCGTCAGTAGCGCTTAACGTTATATTTTTTTCACAATACGGGCAGGTGGCCATTGTCAGAGTCCTTTTTCGGCCCGTGCCGCCGCGTCGGCTTTGGCCAGGCCTTTATTCAGTCGCTCAATGGCCTCGTCGATTTCAGCCGGCGATTTAAAACCGATGACGACCGAGTCCACGCAATCCAGTCCCATGACGAAATCCGCTGCCTTTTGACGATCCTGCGGATTGGTAAAATTCCCGTTGCCGATCAGTTTCATGCCGATGATGCCTTTGCCCTGGGCCCGCATGGCGCGCATGGCGGGCACAACG
>JADFCT010000304.1 GCA_017161665.1 Candidatus Sumerlaeota bacterium | reverse complement strand
GGGCGGAGGCTGTGCTGTGGCGGATGGGAGGACACCCGAACAAGCCGCAATCGTTCACTCCGGCCTTGCAGGGAGAGTCCTGATCGCAATGAGTTTCCACCGCGAGTTAAATCTTTTCTGCGACCAGAACCATATATTGTGTGTCCAGAGAAAGGGGCGTTTCGTCATAGGCCCCGAAGCGTTTCCTTATTTCAAGTCCCATACTGAAAAAAAGGGCGTGGATTTCGGAATAGCTATACATTCGCTGACTCGATTGGCCCTCCCGGCGGTGGCCATCCTTGAAATAGGTGTGGTGGATATTCAAACGGCCCGCAACGGTGTCGAAGGCAAGGCGGCTGATCATCATGTCCTGATCGATTTCGCTCAGAAACAGCGGTTCCATGTGTTTGACAATATAATCGCGATTGTTCAGATCCATGCAGAACCGCGCGCCCCGGCGCAGGCCCCGGACGATCCGCCGCAGGACTTCCGCATTTTCGGCATCCGAAAAATAGCCAAAGGCATTGAAGGCCATGAAGGCGCCGTCCAGTTCATTTTCAAATTCAATGTGTCGCATATCGCAACAGCGATAATCCACCGATACGCCCAACTGCGTCGCTTCCTGTCGGGCCATGGCCAAAAAGGCTTCCGATTGGTCCACGCCGACCATTTGCATTCCCTGAGTGGCCAGGCGATTACTGTGGCGTCCATGGCCACAAGCCAGATCCAAAACACGGTCGCCGTCGCCTTTCAGCCTCAGATGCTTGATGAGGAAGGCCGTCTCAATGGCGTTCAGTTCGTCATTGAGCAGGCGTCCCGTAAAATGGAGATACAAATCCGGATCAAAGGTCGTTTCGAAATCAAACTGAATAGTATCTGCGTCCATAATTGTATCCCTGAGGACTATTTGTGGCTGGTCTCAATACCGAGTTTGGCGATTTTGTTATAGAGGCTTTTCCGGCTCAGCCCGAGCAACTCGGCGGTTTCTTCACGTTTGCCCCCCGATCGTTTCAGGGCCAGTTCGATGGCCCGCTTTTCCAGTCGATCCGTCATTTCACAGACCTTTTCGGCGAGCGGTTTGGAATAATCGTTCAGATAGTCATCATCCATCCCCATCCACGCGGTGGCGTCGGTGGGGGGAGATAGCCTCAAGGGTTGGGTCTTGCCCTGAGTAATGGTGTCGGGCAGATCGTCATCTTGAAGCACGTCCCCACGGGCCAGAATCACGGACCGTTGCAGGGCGTTTTCCAGTTCCCGCACGTTGCCCGGCCAGTTGTATTGAACCAGCGATCGCATGGCTTCTTCGTCCACGCTATTCATGGTTTTGTTGAATTTGACACGAAAGCGATCCAGAAAATGGCGGACCAGCAAGGGGATGTCTTCGGGCCGTTCACGCAGGGGGGGCAGGAAAATGGGGATGACATTCAGCCTGAAAAAAAGATCCTGACGGAATCGATTGGCCTCGACGGCGACTTCCAGGTCCATGTTGGTCGCGGCCAGAACCCGGATATCGGTTTTGATGGACTTCGTGCCACCCACTCGCTGGATTTCGCGTTCTTGCAGGACGCGCAGGAGTTTGGTCTGGAGCGGCATGGGCATGTCGCCGATTTCATCGAGAAAGATGGTGCCACCGTTGGCGATTTCAAATCGTCCGGGCTTGGCGGCCACGGCGCCGGTAAAGGCGCCCCGTTCGTGTCCGAATAATTCACTTTCCAGAAGGGACTCCGGGATGGCGGCGCAGTTGATGCTGACGAAAGACTGATCCCGCCGATGAGAACGGGCATGGATTTCTTTGGCGATGACTTCCTTGCCCGAACCGCTTTCGCCTCGGATGAGGACCGTGACATCCTGTGGCGCAACGCTGCCGATCATCTCATACAGACGCTTCATGGCCGGGCTTTGGCCGATGATGTTGCCGTACGAACTTTCGGAAACCAGTTTGGAGCGCAGGGCCTGAATCTGTTTCTCCATGGCCCGGCGTTCCAAGGCGCGACGGACTACAATCCGAAGTTCGTCAATTTCGAAGGGCTTCGAAAAATAATCGTAGGCCCCTGATCGCGCGGCCTCCATGCCCAGTTGCTCACTTCCGTGCGCGGTGATGACGACCACGACGCTCGTCACGTTTTGACGTCGCATTTCCTTCAGGGCGTCGATGCCGTCTCGCTTGGGCATGCGCACATCCAGAACGATGAGATCGTATTCCGTGGCCAGGGCTTTTCGGAGCGCGACCTCGCCATCTTCAGCCTCATCGACCGTGTAGCCTTCTTTTTTCATGATTTCCGAAATGGTGAAACGGATGCCGAGGTCGTCGTCGGCAATGAGAATACGAGGCTTGTTCATGAGATCGTCAATCCACAGGAGCTGCATTTAACCAGCGCAATGATGATACTTTTGCCAGATGAAAAATGTGACGTCAACGGGAAGTCACTTGAGCGGCTGAAACGATATCTCCCCGCACCGCAAACAGGCTGTCTCGACGGGAGGTCAACAGACTACGGCTGACGCTGACATTTTGAAAGAGAATAGGCGTCGGGCTTCCTTCATATTGCGCATGGATATAGAAATGGGGGGTGGGATCAAAGGCCTGCCGTCCCAGTACGGCCAACGGATCGCCGGCTTGGATGGTCTGGCCGACACGAACCCGGGCGCTGAAGGGTTGAAGATAGGCAAGGTAAACGAGATGCCCTGACGGCGTGGCCAGTGTCATAAAGTTTCCCTGTCCCGGCGTGTACTGGTCGCCGGTGTTGCTCTGGACGACAAATTGCACCTGTCCGTCCACCGGGCTGTAGAGCACCGGAGACAAATCCGCGTCCGAATCGATACGTGATTTGAAGTCAAGGGCCCACTGTTGCTCCGGGCTTTGCCGGGGACGGTAGTTAAGCGCGTCCCATCGCCCACCCAGCTCGCAACGCCAGGCGCCTTCCAGGGGCCACTGAACCTGAATGGGGGGATGAGAGGTCTCGGGTATCGCATAAATCCATCGAATAAATTGCTGAAAAGCGACAATGGCGATAAGCGACGAGACCACCGACACTGTGCGGATGATTTGAGGCGTGGTGTCGGGAGGCGGCCACAGAACAGCGGCATGCATATTGATATAGGAGGACAGGACAATGGCGGCGATCAGGGCATAGGTCGCCCGAATTAACGCGGGGGACAGACTGAGGCAGGCAATGAACTGAAGAATGGACACACAAAGAACAACTGCGACCAAAAGGGCCGCCAGATTGAGAAGGATCCAATAGGGCGTCCGCTGCATCCCATCGGCATGGCAACGAATCCAGGCGCGAACCGCTTTGAGAACGGCCAGAGCCGGAAGGGCAATGACGAAAGTCCAAATCAGGATTTCGATGAAGCCTCTGTCCATGGCTCTGGCCGTTCACTTGTCGTTGGTTGCGATCAGATCGCCTGGCGATCTTTCCGGGTCCTACTGACTCGGGGGTGTTTCCGATTTCTGCGGCAATGGATTGGCCTGGTCACTGTTGTAGTCGTGAGGAATCCCTTGAAACTTTTTGTTCGGCAGGGCGACATTGTCGGGATCTTCTGTAACGATGATGGAATAGGGACCCGTCTGGTCGCTTTGTTTGACCGTAAAGGACAAGCGGCACAACGTGAGGGCTTCCTTTTCATTCTGATAGTTGCCCATGGCGCCCAGATCCTTGAAGGCGATGTCTCCGTCCATCTCCATGGCGCCCAAGACTGGTCCGGCCCCGCCGAGTTCCACATCGCTGACGCCAACCAGGTCACAGCGGGTTGGATCATATTTGATGCGGAAACCATAGGCGATGATGGGATCTTCAACCGCATCTTCACAGGCCGCGGCGATATCAACGGTGAATGATTCACCATTATAGGGGTCGCCCTGGACATTCGTGATGAAGATAATGGCGCTGCCCGAGCCGGTATCCGCCTGCTTTGGGCGCAAATTTCTTGGAGTGGATGTCTGCTTCCCTTGCATCGTTGGCGCCTCGGTCGCTGGCGCCTCGGTCGCTGGCGCCTCGGTCGCTGGCGGTTTCGTCGTTGTGTCATCCGAAGTGTCACACGCGCCGGTCCACATGACCATGCTTCCCAGAATAATGGCCATCAAAGTTTTGAATACGTTCATCGTCATCTCCCGTAGTGTTTTTATGGTTATCGAAAAACCATTTTACAGAATAAAAAGTCTATAGGTCCCTCCTCTGGGAGTAAAGCCGTTTTCCATGAGGGGACGTCTTTTCGCTTCATTTCGGACGGATCCACACAACACCGCCACCATTGGCGGCCAAGTCAAAATGGATGGTTGTCGTCGAATGGACAAGCCGTCTATCCACTGTAAAGGAACGATCCCCCGTGTCCCCGGGCGTTTGGTCCCGATAGATGGTGGCGGCGTATTCTCGTCCGGATTGGAGGAAAT
>JADFCT010000303.1 GCA_017161665.1 Candidatus Sumerlaeota bacterium | reverse complement strand
ATAGTTATGCCATGAATGGGAAGTTTTGGCGCTTGATGGCTAGTCCTGTCCTTTGATGGCCATCAGTTTTTCTTCCAGGGCGAAGACTTCATCCCTGATTTGGGTGGCGCCTTCGAAGTCCAGTTTTTCAGCCAGTTGGAACATTTTCTTTTTCAATGTTTCAATCTTTTTCTCCAGGGCGTCGGGGCTCAGGTATTCGCTGGTGTCTTCGGCGACGGCGGGGATGGGCGCGTAGTCGGCTTCATAGGCTGTGTTCAAAATGGCGCCCACATTCTTTTGGATCGACTGGGGCGTAATGTTGTGTTCGCGATTATAATCGGCCTGAATGGCGCGGCGGCGCTCGGTTTCGTCGATGGCCTGTCGCATGGACTTGGTGATGGTGTCGGCATAGAAAAAGACGGTTCCATCCACGTGGCGGGCGGCGCGTCCGATGGTTTGTATTAATGAAACCGCCGAGCGAAGGAAACCTTCCTTGTCGGCGTCCAGAATGGCGACCAGCGAGACTTCCGGCAGGTCCAGTCCCTCTCGCAGCAGGTTGATGCCGATGAGGACATCGAAATCACCGGCGCGCAGTCCGCGGATAATGTGGGTTCGTTCGATGGCGTCAATATCCGAGTGCATATAGCGCACCTTGACGCCGACCTCTTTATAGTATTCGGTCAATTCTTCCGCCAGCCGTTTTGTTAAAGTCGTTACGAGCACCCGATGTCCCCGTTTGACGCGAGCACGGATTTCGCCCAGCAGGTCATCAACCTGCCCCGTGGCTGGACGGACTTCCACTTGGGGGTCCATCAGTCCCGTGGGGCGGATAATCTGTTCATAGACATGGGGGCCGCTTAGTTCCAGTTCATAGTCGGCCGGCGTGGCCGAAACGAAGATTACCTGGTTCATGCGCTCGAAGAACTCCTCATATTTGAGGGGCCGGTTGTCCAGAGCCGAAGGGAGGCGGAATCCATACTCCACAAGGTTTTGTTTTCGGGAGCGATCCCCCTTGTACATGGCGCGAGTCTGAGACACGGTGACATGACTTTCATCGATCAATAGCAGGTAATCTTTGCCAAAAAAGTCCAGAAGCGTAAAGGGGGGCGTTCCGGCTGCCCGTCCCGTAAGATACCGCGAATAGTTTTCAATCCCCTGGCAGGTTCCGACTTCTTCCATCATCTCCAGATCATAGAGTGTGCGTTGCTCCAGTCGCTGGGCTTCCAACAATTTGTTTTCGGCTCGCAGTTCGGCCAGCCGTTCGCGGAGTTCTTCCCGGATGGCGCTGATAGAGGCCATCATTCGCTCACGGCCGACGACATAAAAACTGGCCGGAAATATCTGAGTCCAGGTTAACCGCTCGCCTCGGCGCCCGGTCAGGGGATCAATAATCCAAAGACCGTCGATTTCATCGCCAAAGAATTCAACCCTCAGAGCGAATTTCTTTTCATAGGCTGGGAAGACATCGACGGCGTCGCCTCGTACACGGAAGCTGCTGCGATAAAAGTCCAGATCATGGCGTTCATATTGAATGGCCACCAGTTGTTTCAGGAATTGTTGACGGGATAATCCCATACCCTGCTCAAGGAAGATGACCTGATTGGTGAATTCCTCTGGCGCGCCGAGGCCATAGATGCAGGAGACGCTGGCAACGACGATGACATCGCGCCGTTGGAGAAGGGAACAGGTGGCGGCGAAACGCATTTTATCGAGTTCATCGTTTATGGATGTTTCTTTTTCAATATAGGTGTCCGTTCGTGCGACATAGGCTTCCGGTTGGTAGTAGTCATAGTAACTGACAAAGTATTCCACCCGGTTGTTGGGGAAGAGTTCCCTGAATTCCCGATACAGTTGAGCCGCGAGTGTTTTATTGTGGGCCAGGACCAAGGTTGGGCGTTGCGCGCGTTCAATAACATGGGCCATGGTGAATGTTTTGCCCGATCCCGTTACGCCCAACAGTGTCTGAAACGGGGCGCCTGCTGAAAGCCCTTTCGCCAGATTTACAATCGCCTGGGGCTGGTCTCCCGCCGGCTCGTACTCCGAAACCACCTGGAAGGGGATATATTCTTTTCGCAATTGCTTGTGTTCCGTCATGGGGGCGCCTTATCCGTACTTTCCCGAAAAGAGATGTTTCCTATGAAAATTAATTACACCGATGCCGTTTGATTAGAAAATATCGCTTGACGAAATAAAACAGGGTCTTTACATTCGCACAAGAATTGCTTCGAGGCAATGCGATTTTGGAGTCTATCTGGAAGCAAATGAACAGGAGATAATGTCATGAGTAAGTTGATCAGTGAACTAAGTATCGAAGAACTCGAGCAGGAATTGAAGGCGCGGAAAGAACTGGCCAAGCAAGAGCCGAAACTCCGGCGCCATCGGGAAAGTCTGTTGAGAGAGCTGGAAAAGGTTGAGCAACAACTGGCTCTCATTGCTCCGGGCCTTGTGGAAGAATCTTCAGCAGTGTCCCTCGCCGCCCCAAGCGGTCGTCCCGCCGGTAAACGAGGGCGTCCACGCAAGAATGCCGATGGACCCAAGAAACGCGGTCGCGGTCCCAAGCGGACCCCAACGGGCCGGTTGCCAAAGGGCGTTTTGCCGAACGCTATTCTGGATGCGTTGGCTGATCGGGAGTTGAAAGTATCTGAGATTGTCGCGTACATTCAGGAAAATGTCATTCCAACGATTGAACGGAAGAACGTGTCTGTGGCCCTCAATAAGTTAAAAGCGACCGGGAAAATCGAAAATCCCAGTCGGGGTGTCTATAAGGCCGTCTAATTCGTTCGAATCGCTTGTGTGTTGACTCGGCTTGTTTATTGCCCGGAATTGGCGTAGGAGTCAAGGGCGGTTGGGTAGACTGTGAATAAATGTGTGGCGGCGCCGATATCCTATCGGCGCCTTTTTTTATGGATCACTGGCTTGGATTCGTACGTCGATATAGTATTATATGTGGGACAAATAAGGCCTTGACCCGGCCCCGGCGTTTGAGGAAAATAAGTTCCGTTGATTCGGAAAAGCCTTTGTTTTTCGATTCCGACGCATTTTGACCAGGGAGTGTCCTGCCATGTTTGATCGCGGAAAGAAATACTTGGCTGAGCAACTGCAATCGATCCGTGACGATGGGCTTTACAAGTCCGAGCGGACCATTCTTTCCCCTCAGCAGTCCCGGATTCGTGTGGTCAGGGACGGAGTGGGGGAGTCGGAGTCTTTGAATCTGTGCGCGAATAATTATCTGGGCCTGGCGAATCATCCCGCCCTGATTCAAGCCGCCCATGAGGGCTTGGACCAATGGGGCTATGGGATGGCTTCGGTCCGGTTCATTTGTGGCACTCAGGATATCCACCGACGTTTGGAGATGAAGATTTCAGATTTTCTGGGCACGGACGACACCATCTTATATACATCCTGTTTTGACGCGAACGGCGGTCTGTTTGAAACCTTGTTGACGGCTGAGGATGCGATCATCAGCGATGAATTGAATCATGCGAGTATTATTGATGGCATTCGCTTATGTAAGGCCCGACGGTTTCGGTATCGGAATCGCGACCTGGCGGACCTGGAAGCGCAATTAAAAGCGGCCGGCGATGCGCGGTTTCGTTTGATTGCCACCGATGGTGTCTTCTCCATGGATGGGTCCATTGCGCCCCTGGGAGCGATTTGTGATCTGGCCGATCAGTATGACGCGCTGGTGATGGTGGATGATTCTCATGCCGTCGGTTTCATGGGCAAAAGGGGGCGAGGCACGCATGAGCATTGTAACGTCATGGGGCGTGTGGATATTATCACCGGAACTCTGGGCAAGGCGTTAGGGGGCGCCAGCGGCGGTTACACCAGCGGACGTCGGGAGATTGTGGCGTATTTGCGTCAGCGTTCGCGCCCGTATCTTTTTTCCAACACCTTGGCTCCTCCGATTGTGGCCGCTTCGATTCGGGGGATTGATTTATTGCTTGAATCGGATGATCTGCGCGAGACGCTTTGGGAGAACACCCGATACTTCCGGTCGAAAATTGGCGAGGCGGGTTTCAAGGTGGCCCCGGGGGAACATCCGATTATTCCGATCATGTTGGGCGATGCGGTTTTGGCCCATCGAATGGCCGAACGCCTTCTGGAAAAAGGTGTTTATGTCGTCGGTTTTGCCTATCCGGTTGTCCCCAAAGGCAAGGCGCGCATTCGCGTTCAGATTTCAGCGGCTCATTCCCGTGAGGATTTGGATTTTGCGTTGGCCATGTTTAAAGAGACATGGAATGCGCTTCAGCCCGACTGAAAAGAGTCTTTGGCTATAAGGAACTTGTGGCATCTCACCTGTGAAAGGATGCGCGGTTATGAGTGAAACAATGAAGGCGTTGGTCAAGGCCAAGCGGGAAGAAGGATTGTGGCTGGAGGATGTTCCCATTCCACAATATGGGCTCAATGAT
>JADFCT010000302.1 GCA_017161665.1 Candidatus Sumerlaeota bacterium | reverse complement strand
TCCAGCAATGGAAGCACGGGTTCGTTCTGATCAGCAGTTCAACAGATTATCCGCCGGTGCTGAGCGAACTTGACTGGTCGGAGCTGTGCGTGGGAAGGGCGGTGTCGGTGTGGCGGCGGTTGGATTATGCATCCTGAGTTGGATAGAATTTGACTCAGCCACTTGGATTGCGGCCAGCGTTGATAATATCGATGAATTGGGTGAGAAAAAGCGCGAGAGTGTGTAATGGTCGGCAGGATACTTCCGGCTCTTTACAGGCCATGATTTGATGAGATGTACGGATTTTGGATTTTGTCATGTCAATTTATTCTGATTATAACGGATTTTGGGGATGGCCCTGAAAGGGCGTCACATACCAGACCAGGGCAACGCCCTGGGGGCGGCGTCATCAATCCGTCGAGCCCTGTAAGGGCGGCATATATTACGCGGATATTCTGGTAAAATAAATTTTAATGTCGCGCCCTTACAGGGCTTTTTACGGATATCCCCAGTTCCCAGGGCGTTGCCCTGGTCTGGTATGTCCAACCCCTTCGGGGTTTGCAATCTCGATAGATCAGAATTAGAACGGGGCTCCCCAAAATCCGTTATAAACAGAATTTATTCCAATCACCTTCCGAGCCCCCTTCAGGGGGCTTCCCTTTCTTGCCGGGGGGTTCAGCCCCCGGCCCGGATGCTCCGCTCGACTCCGGGACGCGCTTGACGATTCATCCTCCCGACCATCACCAGAATCATAAGGATATTTGAAATCCGGTTCTGAAAACTTTACTCCCCAGATGCTGCGCGTCCACTCCCAAACATTGCCGGCCATATCCAACAGACCGAATGGACTTGCCCCGCCGGGGAAACATCCGACCGAACTTGTTCCCCCTACCCCCGTGCCCTCATAATTCGCCTTGTTCGGATCGGGAGAATCATTTCCCCAGGGATAAATGCGACCATCCGCGCCCCTTGCCGCTTTTTCCCATTCTGCTTCACTGGGCAGCGATATCCGCCAACCCTCTTTCAACAATGAAGTTATCGGCTCCGGGGCGTCCCGGCTCTGTCTGAGGGCGTCTGTCAACCATTTGCAATATGCCATCGCCTCATGCCAAGATACATGGACCACCGGGTGATTGTCTATCCCACGCAAACTGCGCTCATTGCCCGCCCGTTGGCCCGATGACTCGACAAACGCCCGAAACTGGGCCACGGTGACCGAATACCGATTGATCCAGAAGTCGGGGAGATTAAGCGTGTGTTGATCCTTCCCGTCCCCCATGAGAAATTCTCCCGCCGGAATTTCAACGAATCCCAGATGATCGTCATCGGGCAAATGGAAAATTTTCGGATTGAATCGCGGATCGCCGACCCAGTTGAGCGCGTCCCCCGCTCCGCACCGATCCAAAGCGGACAAAATATTATCAGCGTTGATGCCGATCAGCAACCAATCCTGCATCCGCTTGTGGATCTTCGCATATCGTCCGGGCGGCGATTCCGAATCGACATGGCGGAGAAAATCGGTCTCTCCCATCGCCTGAGCGCCCAGTCGGGCATATTGGACAATCTCGGGAGTTGGGTCTTTGTCTTTTGGGTCGTCCGGAATCAGCGTATCCACCAGATCGTAGATGATTCTCGGCGTGCTCCGGGATGCGCCGGCGGCCAGGAGGAATACCTCCCGCCACCATGAAATATCCCTGATGATCCGATCCCTGAGAAACGTTTCAAAATCGCTGCGCCGCATCACGCCGGTAGCGGCCAGATATTCCTGGAAAGTGCGATGGGGAAAAGCGAACGTTCGGTTGTCTTTGGCTTGCAGAAGACCGGCCCGGTTCTGGATGTAGTCGATCACTTCTTCGGCTTTGTCCAGCGAACCGTTCAGTTTGGCGGCCAGTTCCTCGCGCAGATCCTCCCGTGGAATGTCGGCGCAACCGGTTCGGTTATCCGATTCGCTTTCCTGTCGTTCATGGGCGGTCAGAGCGATTTGCTCCAGGGGCTCTCTCAGCGCGTGGACCTTCAGCCCCAGTTTCATGATGACGCTGGGCTTGACATGGCAACCGCCGTTAGGGTCACGGATGATCCGGTTTTCCCAGTGGGTTGTTCAAGTGTCGCGGCCGATAGGAAGGCGGCGGCAAAGGCGTTAATGGCAAGATCAAATTGTATGCCGGGTAGGGTTTTGGGATCGTAACCAGCTTCCTTGAAGAGACGGTTAAGCTGCTCGCGATCAGGTTCCCGGCCGTTTAAGATCTCCGATAGTTCGCCGCCCACATCAGGGTTTTGGAAAAAGCGGTCCAGGATGTCTTTGAGCAACTCGGTTTTTTCGGGCTCCTGGGAGACGGCGGATTGAGCAACCGCCACGATGCCAGTTTGGATGCAGCGGTTAAATGCTTGCTCTATTTCCTCGCCGGAGATAGCCCGCTTTATTCTCCGACTGGCCTCCGACAGGATATTTCCGGTGAGCGTCGCGCCCAGATTGCCGAGGTAGCCGGATGTAAACGCCAGGGTGAATGGGTCCATTTTATCCTCTTCAGCATTATCTTTTTGAGCCTTTTTTACAACTGCCGCCGCATCTAAAGGCCCAGGATGCTCCGAATCCTTATTTCTCGCCGGCTCAATGACTTGGTCGCAAAGCAAGTTGGAACCCGAGGCGGGTATTGAAATCATGGCGGGACCTTCGCCGGGCGTCCGCCGCTTTGGTGAATTCCCACCAGCGACCCCATGACAACACCTTGACATTGGTTGCCTAACTCAGTAAATATAAGGATATTTGTGTTAGGCAACCGACCGGGAGACGGATATGGGTTACATCCATCAGGTCATGAACGATGAACACCAGCGTTTAAAGGCCCTTTCCCAAAAATACCAGGACAAAATCGAATCGTTCCCAAAGGGAACCGTGTCCGTCAAAAAACGAAAAGATCGGAAATACCTTTACCTGGCGCGACGGAAAGACGGCAAGGTGGAGTTTGATTACATCGGCCCCATGGCATCGGAAAAGGCGCAAAAGGTGCTTGCACAGGTTAACGAAAGAAAACACTACGAGACCAGACTAAAACAGGTCAACCACGATTTGAAAGATATCGGGAAAATCATCCATGGAAGAAAACTATGAGCTTCTGGCCAAAGTTCTGACCGAACTCCAGCGCCAGGAGGTCTTGAACGGACTGAACATACCCAAAGACATCAAAAAGCTCAATATCAACGCCGAAAGCCTGGCCTACCTCAAGATGCTTCAGGATTATAAAACCCAAATCACGGACAAAGGGCTTACCGTGTGGATTCCGGAACCTGCCGCCTTTGTCCTCCATAAAATCCTCATCAGCCCAAAACGCAAAAATCCCGACAAAAAAGAAAAAGACCTGATGGCCGCCCAAAGCATCGGCGAACTTTGCCTATCATACGATCATCACCGGGACCGCCTGAGCGAGATATTTGCGGCCCTGCCCAAGAAGTGGCGGCGAACCATCGCGGATATTTCAAAAAGCATTTCCCCGGACTTGTTTTCTTTTTTACCGACGACAGAAAGCGGATTATAGGCCGACTTTGAAGCTATTGAACCCTGGAAACTGAGGGAAAGTGTTAACTCGCCCCCCGCGCGCTCCGTTCGACTCCGGGACGCAGCCGACTTTGGCGAGCGGCTCCGCCTACGGCCCGCCATAGTCGGCTGCGCCCTACCTTGGGTTTCGGACGCGTAGGTACGCAAAACGGCGTAGAGCGGCTGTGGGCCGCGTTTTCGGAGAATGAATGAGATTCAGTGTTTACCTACAAGAATTATTCGGGGCGAGGGCTGTTTTTATCGATATTTTGTATATTTACCACAGTCTTGGGGGGATCTACTTCCAACTTTTTCAGCAAATTGCGTACTGGAGCCCGCAGCTCGTTTCTTCGGTCCATGGGGCCATCCCACGGATTTCAATGAAGGTTCGATGACCGGCGTCAACTCATTCGCAGTGGCCCGGGTGCGGTTTTCCTCGCCATGGAGCCAGAGCGCCACGGGCTGGAGCACTTTTCGACCGGTGTCCGCTGTCACCCGCCCCTTGAGACCGATGGCGTTTCGCCACAATTCCAACAACACTTCGATGCAAAAGGCATGCAAAAAGGCCAACTCATTGGCAAAATCCAACTGATCCAACGACTTCTTAAACGCCCCCAAACGCCCAACAAGTCGCTTGCCATCCTTGCCGTCGAAGAACTCGAAACCACACTGGCGAAGCTGGAGACGGAGTTGTCTCATGAACCGAATTGGCGTTGATTTTTCACCTTCAAGAGACCCCGCCCGAAACCTGTTGACAGGGTCTCCACCCATCCATTAAAATAAAGGGCAAGTTTAACTGCGAGGATTGACGGTGCCCAAAGAGAAACGACTCAGCCTGCCCGACGCCATCGAAAGATTCATCCCCGACAACAGCCGCATCGTTA
>JADFCT010000002.1 GCA_017161665.1 Candidatus Sumerlaeota bacterium | reverse complement strand
CAAAGGCTTCTTGATTGGAAACCAGAACCGTATAGGCTCCGGCCGCCAGTTTGAATCCCGCCGGGAAGGCGAAAACCACTCCGTCACTGATGAACACATTGGATAGATCGAGTTCCAAAGAGCCGGTGTTTCGAATTTCGATGAACTCGAAATCATCCTTATCATACGGACTGGTGGCCTCCGGGGGAGCGGGGTGATACATGACTTCCGTGATGCGCAACCCGGCCTTCAGGGGAGATTCCGGCGCCTGACCGGCGACAAATTGTACCGGCGCCGACCAGTGGCTCCAGCGGCCTGTGTCGTCCTTCATGCGGGCGCGGACGCGATAGGTCCGTCCTTCGCGAATGCCGGGGGGGGGGATCGTGATGGTATTGGCAAATGAGGTGATTTCCCCGCTTTCCCACAGGGGCTCGATTTCGTATTTTCCGGGTTCCCCGCTTGTTTGTGGTCCTTCCGAGCCGCCAGTCGAATCGGCGGGAATGCCCACCAGTCGGGCGTCGATACGTGAGTCCGATGAGGTGAGCGAAACGTTGAGCACTTGGATCGTGATGACATTTTCCCCGGCCACAAGCATGGACGCGTCCGGGAGATTGAAGCGATACCAGCCGTTTTCATTCGGAGTTTGGCCAGTGGCGAAGTCATCCCAAGAGGCGTTTTCGCCCGGCGAATTTTCGCTCCACACGTAAACACCATTGATCCAGGCGTTGAATCCGTCGTCGTAGGTGACTTCCAGGTTCAAGGACTCGTAAAGGGAGGGATTGGCGACGCTGAACTTCTTACGGACATAGAATGTGCTGTAGGTTCCGGCCATCCCGTCGAGAATCGTGGGCAGGGTGTCTCCCCAGCCGATGGCTGCCGGCCCTTCGGCCCAGGCTGAATCGTCGAAGCTCCGGTCCCGCCAGGCGGTCGCAGGCGATGAGGGCGCTTGTGTGCCTTTGAAGTATTTCCAGCGTTCGCCGGAGTCAACAAAATAGGTCGCCGTCAGATCGATGATCGGAGCCGCAAAGGGCTCGACTTCGGCGATACGCCATTGCATGGCGGCGAAGGTACTGGGACCTTGGGGATCGTCAAAAGGGGTGACCTGGAACGTCAACTGGTCAATGGGGAAATCCGATGGGCCCGCCGCTGTGACAATGGGCTGGGCGGGAATATTGGAGTCGTTGGCAATAAAGGAGTCGATCCAGGCGCCCCGTTGGGCAATGTAGTCCTTCATGTGCTGGACCATCCCCGGAAAATCTTTCGTCTCGGCGGCCTGATAGAAGAGCCCTTGACCGGCCTTGCTCCTCTGATTGGAATATCCCTCAAAATAGGCCTGATCGGTCATGACCCAGTGGTAGTCCCACATGGCGCAGTCGGCATCGACGAAGGACGGCTCGCCGGGGCGATAAATATGTGAGGCGTATTCGTCGATCAATTGTCCACATTGATCCAGGTTGTACAGCAGATCCCGGATTTCACGGATGCGGTTTTTGTATTCGATGTTTAGGTTGGTTTGATTGAAAATCCCATTGCGCTTAAAAGGTTCTTCACCCGTGCCAAACATCGCGTTGTCCCAAGTCAGGTCCAAATCCCAAGGTAACTGGCTCCATTCGTTGGCCAGAGGATCGCTGAAGTAATAATAGTTCTTCCCGCTGGCAATATCGTATTGATGAATACATTCGACGATTGACCGGTAGCTGTAGTAACGCTCTTCGTCGATATTGGTCCGCCACCAGTCTTCGGTGGGAGCTGAACTGTAACCCCCGATAAAGGCGTTCAGATCCGATTTATCAGAAGGCCCCAAGGGATTGGTGTTCTTCAACTCACCGCTGCCGCCTTCCATTTTGAAGAGATTGCCGTCGGGCAGGGCGTGACTGTCCAGGAATCGCCCGTCCATTTGCTCGGTTCCCAGATATAATCCCCAGAAGTCGCCGTCATGTTGCGTACCGGCGCTGGTCAGCGGCGGGTGCGCCGCATTCAGGAGTCCGTTCTCCTGGGCCTCGTCGATGATCCGGAAATGAACGAAGTGTGTATTCGGCGCCTGGACACCCGCGAGTTCAAACAATCGAAATCCCACAGATTCGAACAGCCCCTGCTCACCACGATGGCCGTAGTCGCCCTGCTGGATGTTGGCGCCGAGATTCAATCGGTTCCATTTGACCGGGTATTTGCGACCATAGTTGTCGCGAGCCTGGAATTCATGGCCGCGGTTAAAATGAATTTTCCACATATTTTTTCGCATGGCATAGCGCCAGACGCCGCCGCGGGCGCGGAACTGGATATGATCGAAAACTTCCCCGCCATAGATCAGGGTTCCCGTGTAGAGATACTCGCTGCCGGCGTAATGATCGAACCAGGTGCAGTCTTCAATTTCACTGCGCTTGGAGATAAGGTGATAGACCGCGGGTCCTGCCAGTGATTCGCTCGTATACGTGACCGCCGCGGCTCCCGGCACTTTCGTTCCGGTCCAGGAGGGGATGCCGTCATACACGAAATAGGCGAAGTTCGGTTCCGGATCATCGGGGTAGGGGACCGTCAGTTCGCGTCCCCCCCCATCGGCCATTTGAATGCGATAGCGAATCAGGCGCCGATGCCTTTGAACGGTTGCCGGAATTTGGGCCGTATACAGATCGTCACCGGCGGTTGTATCGCCCTCCATCCCCGCGTCGTTCATGGCCAAGGGCGTCCAGTTCGTTTCGTAAGCCGCGTCCGTGCTCATGACGTAAGCGCCGGGATCAACGATCTGATAGAGAAGCGTGACCGCCGCCACACCGTCCGAGTCCGTTACCTTGGCGGTAATGGTGGCGACCTCACCCGTTTGGGGTTGGTTTGGGCGATGATCCACTTGACGGATGTGAGGGGGCGTGTTGTTGATGATCGTTACATTTTCTTCGCCGGGGCTTGGGGCGCCTGACCGCCAGCTGCCACTCATGTCGTTGTCGATATAGGGATTAACCAATTGGATCGAATAACCGGTTCCCGGTTGAAACAGGATGGTTTCATCGCCGGTGGTCGGCCAGGGGAAGCCCAGGCCATACTGAACCCGATCCTTCGATATCCCGCCCGCGTCGCAGATTTGCAGCAGTTCGCCGTCATTGCTCAATCGGCCGACATACGGCCCAAAGACTTGAGAGGCGGGGGTGGAAAATTTGGACCGCAAGGCGTCCGGATCTTCGCAGACAACGACATAACCCCCGGCGGGTACAAAGGCCCCCGCCGGGAAGGTGTAGGTGAAGCCGTCTGTGAAATACCAGCCGGTCAGGTCCACATCACTGGTTCCAGGATTGTGGAGTTCCACGAATTCCACACGATCCGTTTTCAAGTCCGGATTGTAGTGTATTTCATTGATGACGATCGTTCCGGCCAGCACCACTGGCGAGCGAACAATCGTATGCGTTTCCGATTCCTTCGAAAGGGCCGGCGTGTCCGTATCCACGGCCACGGCCTTGACCTGATAGGAATCGGCCACGCCGGGTGTCCATTGAATGGAGTACACGCCGTTCCCGTCGTCGGTCGTGTCTTCGCCGACTTTGACCCCGTCCACCCAGAATTCAACCCGCGCGATGGCGCCGCCGTCGGGATCCGTCGCCGTGGCCGCGAAGGTCATGGGCACGTCCGTGTTGTAGAACTGGGCATCCCGCGGCGCGTTTAATTCAACATCCGGCGGCCAGTTGGGCGGGGCGGCCGGATCGGCCTCCATCATGGCCTCGCGGATGGCCGTCTCGGTCAGGGGAACCACATAGACACGGGCGTCATCAATACCGCCGGTGAGCGCTGCGAGGGCGGGTGTGGTCCGGGCGCCGATCGTTAAATGGCCGTCCAATGCGGCGCGGCTGTGATCCGGGGCGCCAAAGTCGGGGTCGCCGCTTGTCCCCGCTGGTTCTTCAATGCCGTTGACATATATTTTCAGTGAAGAGGACGCCGCTTCATAAGTCGCGGCCACATGCGTCCAGTTGCCAAGCGCGACGGTCCCTGTCGCTGAAACGGCTTCGAGGGTGCGCAGAGTGGAACCGCCTTTGCGCAACAGCGCCCGAACCTCGCCCGTGGCCGTGACATCCAGCCCCCAGGTCAGGTCGGTCGTCCCATCCACATTGCTTCCCTGCTTGGATAGAATGGCATTGCCTGTTCCTAAAGATGTCGGTCGAATCCATGCCATGACGGTGAAATCGTCTTCCGCCAGAGAGTCATAATGAGGAACCGTAATCGCTTGAGCGCCGCCGGAAAAAACCAGGGCCGCGTTCGCGACGCCATTGACGCCGGCGCCCGCGGTTGCGCCGGAGACGGCGCCGTCTTCCCCCACGGTCGCCGTTCCGTCGCCGTTCAGTTCCCAATGTCCCGCCAGTTCCCCCATGGCTCCGCCAAAGAACGATACGTTTTCAAAGGTCGCCTGGCACAAGAAGCCCTGAGCGTGTGATGTGACAGCCAGTCCAATATAGACGTCTTCGATCATGGCAATGGAAACGGTGGGTTTGGCTTGCCACGCGCCGGGCGCGCCGCCGCTGTCGGGGGCATACGAGGCTGTCAAGAGGTTGCCAGCACGTTCCAATTTCAGCCAGACGGGTGTGTTCGCATTGACTGTTCCGGTATTAATCATGCCGCCGCCAGTACTAGGGCGGTATTGATGGTCGAAACCGTTGCCCCCGTCGGGTGTTTTCAGGCTGAAGGAATGGGCGCTGTTGGCGGCCAGAGATTCGCGAATCATGATGCCGGCCTTCGCCCAGGCATGAACATTGTCAATGGATGTCAATCGGGCGACCATCCCGCCGTCACCGACCAGGGCGCGATGGGCAAAATGAAACTGATCCGCCGTACTCCAGATGTCGGCGCCCGATCCGCTGATCGTGTAAACCTCTCCCGACTGCGTGAAACTCCCCGCCGGAGAAGGGCCCCCGATATCCTGATTCGTCCATCCGTTGACTTGGGCGCTGGTCGGCGCCGCAGCTCCCCACATCATGCTGAGTAATACTGCCGTGATTGCGTTTCTCATGCTGGTTCCAACATTCATCGAATTTGACTCCGCTAGTTCGAAAATTTAAATTCGCAGATGGATAGCCGTCGGCGCCGTCACGCTTTTTGCGCGCTGCGCGGCAAACATCGCGCCGGCGCCTCAGTCGCTTGTTCTCTGACCCAGGGCTCCGCTCCCTATCGGTCGCTCCACCCTGGGCTATTATGTGCCACCCCTATCGGGGCTTGGCGGATGTTTGTCTTCTGGCTCGCGGGCCTCATCCGACAGCGGCGCCGCGCCCTACGGTTCCCTGCGTCGTCGCGCCTTGGCGTTTAAAAGAACCCACCGTGCCACGAGGTCATTTTCATCATTTGCTGTGAGGGCTGTGAGCCGCTCAAGGGTAACTCATCCAAAATAAACGAAAATAAGATATTCCCAACACAAAAAGCCGCGTCTGCATGCAAAACAAATGGGAGGCGGACTTTGCGGATCATTTATCTCGAACCGAATCCCTTGCTTCGTCGTCTTATTTCCATCAAACTGACGGAACAAGGCTCACAGAGCGTCACGCGCCTGACGCGTTCTCGGCTTGCCGGAATCGTCAGGCAGGATCGTATTGACCTAATTATAGTATAGGGCCTTTTAGCCGATCTCCCATTTGCAAAGGCGAAAATTGTATGAAGATTCGTGCCCTTATAGCGATATTTGTTTTGCTCAATATGCATGGCGGCGCCACGGATTGGCCGCAGAGCCGTTTTGACGGAACCCGGAGCAGCTTCAGTCCTGAGCCATTATCGCCCATAGTCTATCTGAAATGGGTCCGTTATCCAAGGGCTAAACCGTCCCCGGCCTGGAAGGGGCCCGACACACGAATGCCCTTTGACTATGCCCCCGTTCCGGTCGCCGCCGAGGGGCTGGTATTGTATGGCAATTCAGACGACGGCAAACTGTACGTCCTGGACAGCGTCACCGGTCAGGAACGTTGGCGTTTTTACACGGAAGCCCCCATTCGTTTCGCTCCCGCTATTTGGAAGGACCGGTTGTTCCTGGCGAGCGACGACGGGAAACTGTATTGTCTTCACCTGCGGACAGGGCGACTGTTGTGGGAAAAACAAGGCGGTCCCAATCACCAGATGATCCTGGGTAATGGCGCTCTCATTTCCCGGTGGCCTGCCCGGGGCGCTCCCACGGTTAGCGAGGATATCGTTTATTTTGGCGCGGGAATCTGGCCCAGTGAAGGGATTTATCTGTACGCCCTGGATCCCATGACCGGCAACGTCCTGTGGGTCAATGATCAGTCCGGGAGAGTGGAAATGGATCAGCCTCACAGCGGGGCCCGGGCCGAGAGCGGGATTTCTATTCAAGGCTATCCGGCCGTCGGTCCGGATCGGCTATGGGTCCCCACGGGACGAGCCATGCCGGCGGCCATGGCCAAATCGGACGGCGCGCTCCAATATTTTCATCTCCAGGCCCAAGGTTCCGGCGCCACGCTCAAAGGCAGTGGGCCGTTTATCGCCTGCGCCGACGGGCTGTATTTCAACGACGACGATGTCTTTCGCGCCGCCGACGGCGCCTGGCTTTTCAATGGAATCAACGCTGAGACGCTGGTCGTAACGCCGACCCATTTTCTTTCGCCGGAGGGAAATCGGATTCGCGCCTATCGTCGCGATGGTTTTGTGAAAGAAGAGGCGACCGTCGATCGAAAAGGCGCGCCGGCGAACCGCCCCGTTCTCGCAGAGCCGGAGTGGACCCTTGCCGTTCCAGCCCTCGATATTGTGTCCATGGCTGCGGCGGGACGAACGTTAGTGATCGGAACGCAGGATCGCCGCCTGATGACCCTTGATCTTGATGCGCGAGCGGTCGTGACCTCTGCGACGGTCGATTCCGTTCCGCGGGCGCTGGCCATTGCTGACGGACGAATTTTTATCGGTTGTGACGGCGGCGAAATTATCTGTTTTGGCTCGCAGCCGCCCACAGGCGAAGAGCCATACGAGATTCGCTTTCGGCATGATGAGCGATACATCGCGCGAGCGGACACGGCCTATTTCCCTCAGGCTGTCTCCAAGTCCGGGATTCTGGACGGCTATGCGGTGGATTTCGGGTGTGTCGATGGGTCGCTGGCCGTTCGTCTGGCCGAGTTTGCGCGCTATAAACTCTACGCGATCGCTGAGAATCGGATGCAGGCCAATCGGGTTGCCTATCAGTTGGATAAGACCCGTTATCTGGGGGCGAAAGTCATGGTGTTGTCCCGTTCTCTGGATGATACCGGATTGCCCGACTATTTCGCCGATCTTCTGATGTCCCAGAAATCCATGGAAGAAGGCGCCCGCGTCATTCCTTTTGATGAATCCTATCGTCTGGTCAAGCCGGGGCGGGGCCGTATTGCCGTTGGTCTTCCTCGCGCCATGACTTATATCACTCGTCGCCCGCTGGAAGGGATCGGCGACTGGACGCACCAATATGCCGACGCTGGCAATACCTTGAGCTCCGGTGATGCGCTGGTTCGTCCGCCCCTGCGGATGTTGTGGTTCAAGGATAATGAATTTGAGATGCCGTCGCGCCATGGCCGGGGGCCCGCGCCCGTCTATCACGACGGCCGGCTGTTTGTGGCGGGCCTTCACGGGATACTGGCCATGGACGCCTATAACGGTCGCGACTTATGGACCTATCCCATCCCCGGTTATCTGGCGGATTACGATCAGGAACATCTCAATGGCGCGGCCATCACCGGTGGCGCTCTGTGTATCGGCGATGGCAATTTGTATGTGCGCAATGGTCGCGAATGTATTCGCTTGGCGTCCGAATCGGGGCAGGTCGTCCAGCGTTATACCGCGCCAGACCACCCGGGAGGCGGGGCGGCGCTCTGGGGGTATCTGGCCTTCGATGATTCCATTCTTTATGGCTCCGTCCTCAATACCAGTCATACGGTCGCCTATGCCTATGGCGTCTCGGATATGAGTCATCTTTACAGCGAGTCCGATCTGTTCTTCGCCATGAGTCCCTCGGATGGCGCCGTTGTGTGGGCGTATCGACCGAAACATTCCCTTCGCAACAACGCTATCGCCATCGCCGATGGTCGCGTCTTCCTGATTGACCGTCCCATTGCCGTGAATGATCGCCGTCGCGGCAAAAGTCCCAACGCGCATCCGCTGGGGCGTCTGGTGGCTCTGGATCAGGAAACGGGTGAGGAAATCTGGTCGGAGGATACGGATATTTGGGGAACGTTGCTGGCAGCCTCGGAAACGGAACATGTTTTAGTGATGGCGTACCAATCCACCCGCTTTCAACTCAATTCCGAGGTGGGGGGGCGGCTGGCCGCTTTTGATACCCGTTCGGGCGAGCGGTTGTGGGACGCGCCGGCGGACTATGTCTCGCGCCCCATTGTTAATGGCCAAACCATCATCGCTCAGCCTGGCGCCTGGGATCTGAAGACCGGCCGGCGGGATGAAGACTTTGTCGTTTCCCGTTCCTATGGCTGTGGCATTTTGACGGCAGCCAAGGATATGCTGGCCTTTCGGTCAGCCACGCTGGGATATCTGGATCTGGTCGATCCGGACGCCGAAACAGAGAATTACGGCGGTATCCGCCCCGGATGTTGGGTCAACGCCATCCCGGCGGGCGGTCTGCTCCTGGGGCCGGAGACAACCCATCGCTGTCAATGCAGTTACCTGATCAAAGCCACCATCGCCCTCCAGCCCTATACGGCCGAAGGACCATAAAGCTGACGGAAATAAAAAAATCCCTTTGTTTCTCTCGTGGGCGCATGGCCCTCAAAATGGACACAACGAATGATGGAAATGGCCCCGAGGCGCAGCGCCGCAAAGCACGCCGGGGCGTGGCGCGGCGCCCCTATAAGGCGCGCGCCCCAGAAGTAAAACATCCGTCAAGCCCCGAAGGTGGCGACATATACCAGCCCAGGGTGGAGCGACCGATAGGGAGCGGAGCCCTGGGTCTGAGGAAGTGCGACTGAGGCGCCGGCGCGTTTTTTGCCGCGCAGCGCGCAAAAAGCGTGACGGCGCCGACGCCCGTTCGCCAATGATATTTCACCGCAGAGGACACAGAGGTCTTACAGAGTGACAAAAAGGGGGAATTAATTTCTTCTGCGTTCCTAAAAGGGAGCGGTGGCTAAAAGGTCTTTGAACAAATAAAAAAAAAGGAAAGACGACGGGAAACCATCGTCTTTCCTGGTATTCGTTTCTCTGAACGGTGGAAATCTATTCCAACGATTCAGGACAGGCGCAAATTATTCGCTTTTCTGCGCCAACGCTTGGTTGACACGTTTCTGGATGCGCGATTGAAGGCGAGCGGCTTTTTTGCGGTGGATCACACCTTTGCTGGCTGTCTTGCCGATCACGCTCATGGCTTGTTGGGCCTTTTGACCGATCACTTCGGCGCCGTCTTCGGCGATACTTTCATCAACGCGCCGGATAGCCGTGCGCAAGGCCGACCGATTGGCGCGGTTACGCAGACGGGCTTTGGCGTTGGTTTTTACCCGCTTGATGGCTGATTTTACGTTGGGCACCTAAATTCTCCTCAAATAAGAAATAGAACTCAATACAGGGTTCAATGTTGTTTAGACAGTTACTTACGACGAACAGAGCGGGACAAGCGATCAGTCCAGATCCTCGGCTTCCAGTTCCGGTTCGAACGTCAATTTTTCCTTAACCCATACCTTCGTGGCGTCACGGTCGGCGCCCCAATCGCGCAGGCCTTCGCGCTCGCCGGCCATCATGACAAATTCCGGTTCAATCAGGGGTTGATAGTCATCCATGTGGTCATACGGAAAGGTGACGATTTCGAAAGCGCCTGTCCCCATCCGTTCCACCGTGTGTCCGACACCGCGCGCCAAGCCCGTGAATGTACCGGTGAATGGATCAGTCTCGACCACATCGACGCCGATGGCCAAAGGGATTTCGATGAAGCCGAAGGCGACGTTGCCAAAGCCCCGCAGCAGTTTCCGAGAACTTTTGGCCGTCTTGGAGGTCCAGTATTTCGGGCCGGCCGCTTCTGCCATGGAAGTCAAAGCCACCAAAGCGACAAGCGCTGTCGCGATCAGGGCCTTTCGGAGCAAGTGGGTTCGATTCATTTCGAAATCCTCAGTATGGAATTGGATGATTATCACAGGAGAGCCACCACGCGCGCTCACCCCTGCCGGAACGCGTCCAATCATTGCGCCGGTCTTTTCTTTTAGGGGCCCAGCGCAGGGTGGGTCAAGTGAAAAAATCAAACCGTCGCCCGGCAACAGGCAATTTCTCTTCCGAATCAGGCGGTGGGGGCGCTGAATGCTTTTTTTTTGGCTCCATGAAGAATGCGGATGTTGACAATTCTCAAGCCGTCGGAGCAAGAATAGGGGCATGTTATGTCTGATACTTATCCTTAAGGGTTTGTCTTAGGAACTCATTATGCACGTCATTTGCGCTTACTGTCACAAGGCAATGGAGGAAAAGCCTCCTTTTGACAACCGAAGCACCTCGCATTCCATTTGTTCGGAGTGCTTGGAGTATTATCGGGATCAGTGGCTGGGCGTTGATTTGAATGGCTACCTGAATCGCTTCCCCTTTCCGACCGTTGTGGTGGACGAGCGCGCGCGCGTCATGGCCCTCAATCAGAGAATGCAGGAATTTCTGGGGGCGCCGGAAGAGGAGGTGGTGGGGGCGCTGGCCGGGGACGTGATGGAATGTCAATTCGCCCGTCTCCCGGACGGATGTGGCCAGACCGTGCACTGTGTTGGGTGCGCCTTCCGGCTTAACGTCAATACGGTCCATCAAACGGGTGAAACCATTGTAAATATGCCGGCTTACTTCAATCGCGACGGTCGCCGGCTGAATCTGGTGGTCTCAATGTATCAAGATGGCCCGGGAGTTCGTGTCGTCATCGAACAGGCGGAAGAGGTCGCGGACCTTTAACTCGGAATCGGCGGCGGCGGTTGATTCAATCCGCCGCCGCCGATCACGTGTCCTGTCATTTCTGTGTATGGAGTCCCTCCAAAACGCCGCGCAGGTAGGCGAATGATTCGTTCATTCCCGGATACGGCTCAGAGGCGTTCGCCTCGTATTCCAGCGCCACATGGTCCTGATATTTGATGTCCAGCAAGGTTTTCAGGATGCGTCCGTGGTCAATCACGCCTTGGCCGATGGCAACGGTTTTTCCGTCCTTGGCCCGTTTCGTCACATCTTTGACATGCACGTCGTACAGGCGGTCCCGGGTTTTGAGGATAATGTCCACTTCATCGTCACCGTTTCGGACCGAGTGGCCGAAGTCGATGCAAACGCCAATACGCTTGTCATATTGGGAGGCGATCCGATAGGCGTCCAGGGGGGAGGGATACAGTTGGTCTCCGGGGCCGTGATTGTGAATGGCCACGCGGATATCAAATTCCTTGACCATCTTGTCCACCAGGGGCATGGCGTCAATGGACGGAGCGGCCACGATGACCGGCATCCGGGCGTCACGTGCGTATTCAAAAGCCTGGCGAATCGACGCTTCGTCTTTTTTCATATAGACCACGCCACATCCCATCAGCTGGATGCCAGCGTCCGCGACTTTTTGGGCGGCGGCGCGACGTTCGGCCGTTGAGGTATTCAACTCCAGGTGCATGGATTTGAGCGTGATGTATTTGACCCGTAGTTGCTGCGTGATCTTCAGAGCTTCATCCAAATTGAAATTGCGAAGCGAATACGACGCCACGCCCAGCTTGAGGCCATAGTCCGGTTTTCCCGCCTCAGCGGGGACCGCGCCGGCTCGAGTCGCGCCAAAGGGGCCCAGAGCCAAAGCGCCCAGACCGGCGGTGGTCAGAAAGTGTTTGCGGTTCAGTTGCGAATACTCACTCATGCCATATCTCCTTTGAAGTGTGGACACACCTCCCAAGACTTGTTTGGCTTCCGCGCTTTGAAGTGAACAAACATTTATAGCCTGTGTCCATCGTCCAAAATATCACATCTCTGAATGGACTATGCGCCTTTGAGCGTCAGAAAGGCAATCCATAAGTTGATCGAAAACGATCCAGCCCAAAGAATCAGATCCTTCAATTTCCGTCTGCCGATCCGAACGAATGGAGTGACATCGCGCCTTGAATAAAGGTTGTCGTGTGCTGGCGCTTATTTAATAAACCGTCAAGACTCTCGCATTCCCTGAGGGAGGGGGTGTGTTGAATGTTCCGAGGCCGGCTCCGTTCAGGAGATCAAACGAGAACCCCGAGACATGATTGGCTGAATCGACGTGAAAACGTACCAGACCAATAAAGGAATCATCCCAGGGCAGCACGGGGCGAAAATCATGACTGTCCCAAGGGAGCAGTTGAATGGCCAGGTTCCGGGGGCCCACTGTCAGAACAAGATGTTGATCGTCGCGGGTAATGAAGACATTGCCATACGCCTCATTGCCATAGGTTCCGGCATAGTGGTCGAGATCCAGGGAGGGCGTGGCGGGATCGGGGCGTTGGGGATCGGGTTCGGAGAGTTCGGCGATAAATTCGGCCAGCGTTTCGGCGCAGTGATCGGTCCCCGGTGTTTCGGCCCAGTAATCAAAAAACTGGCGGACCAGAAGTTCCGGAAAAATGTAATCCCCCCCTACGTTGACCATGACCATAACACCCATTTCCGAATCCGGTAGAAAGGCGATGGTCGATTGTCCCATGCCGGAGTCGCCCGTGTGGAGGGTCAGGGGACCAGACGGGGTCTGCAAGATGGCCCACCCCATGCCGTACCAGGCGCCGGCGCCGGTCAGCCCCGGATCGATCACCGTTTGTGGAGAACGAGTTTTTAAAAGATTTTCTTCGGAAATAATGCGTTGACTATCTAAAACTCCGTTGCCCATCTGCATACGCAGGTATCGGATCATGTCGGAGAGGGACGAGCAGACCGAGCCGGCCGGGGCCATGTTGTGGGCGCTCATGTAGGGAAAGTAGTTTTCGGGTGTGGTTTCCAGGATCCCATCCTCCCAGCGGTTCGCATAAATATGCTGGGCCACATGGTCCGGGTCGGACAGAAATTCATGGTAGTTGCTGACCGTCCGGTTCATGCCCATGGGAGTAAAGAGCTTGGCCTTCAGGGTTTGATGATAGTCAAGGCCTGTGGTTTGGGTGGCGAGATCGGCGGCGTACCAGAAAATGCAATTGAGATAATTGAAGTCGTGCCGGAACCGGCCTGTGGGGGCAACATAACGGAAGGCGTTTTTTTGCTGCTCAGGTGTATAGCCGAAGGTGGACAGGGCGGTTACCGCAAAGGACGGCAGGCCGGCGTGCTGGGCCATGAGGTCGCCGACCTCAAAAATTTGTGTCACATAAGGATCCTGAAGGCGGAATTCGGGTAGGCGCGATCGGACGCGATCATTCCACTGGTAATGGCCTTCATCAATCAGTATGGCGGTCAGGGCGGCGGTCATGGACTTGGTGACAGAGCCGATTTGAAATAATGTGTTGGACGTGACGGGATCTCCGTCGCCCGACAGCGAGCGGGTTCCAAAGGTTTCGGCCAAAAGGATCTGATCACGGTGAACAATGCCGATGGCCATGGCGGGGATTTTCCATTGCTGTTGCGCATCACGAGCGTATGCAACGAATTGATTGACCACATTCTCAATTCGGACGGACCCCTGTCTCGCGTAGGTATCCGTCGGATGGACGCTGACGATATCAATGGAAGCGCCTGCGCGAATGACGTATTCACTCATCCCAACCGGCTCGGTGGGAGTGGCCCAATCATAGGTATAGCCCAGCCGAGTCCATGGGTACCCGTTCGGCCCATAGGAAATGGCTTGAAGAGCGCTCATCCACTCGCGGTGTTCCGGGGCCACGGAGATGAATTGTTGAGAGCGGGGATAGTCCGGCTCCGCTTCGTGGTCCGAGATTTCGGGATCGGGCGCGGGGCGAAAAATCTGATCGGGATCCACGAAGAACTCGACGACATACCGATGATCCGAGGTGGGGGGGAGTCCCAAGCGCTGTTGAAGGCGACGCCTCAGTGAATCGCTCGTGAGGCCGCATTCCGAGGCGAAATTGCGCAATTCCGGCCAAGGCGTGCTCCAGATATCCCGGCCCGCAATCAGTGTCTGTCCTTCCTGGCCCAGATACCCATCCCATCCCGTCCACGTTACCATTCGGACTTGGCGTCTCCCTTGCGCGTCCACTCGCCAATCCAGCGACGCTGTCGCAGTGGTCAGGGCCGTCAGATCTCGACTGACTTCGGACGCGGTTGCGACACGAGCGTCATCGACGGCGTGCTGGTACGCCTCATCTTCCAAACTCTGTTCGGCCTGTAGAAGGCGGGGCGACTCAAATCGTCCGAAGGCATGATAGTCGATGGACTGAGCGAAAGGGGGTGGGGGAGCAACCAGCATCAGTGTCAGGGTGAGAATGGTTGGTGTGAAACAGGCAAATCTCATACAGGATTCCTTGAAATAAAAGTTTGACAAAATAGTTAAAAAGCCCCTTTACCGAAGAGGACAGCAGGGATGGTTTTGATGAGGATCATCATGTCCAGGACGAGTGACCGATTGCGGATGTACCAGAGGTCGTATTCGATATTGAACTCAAGCGGCAGATTCTTTCGCCCCACGACCTGCCACAGCCCCGTCAGGCCCGGTTTGACGTCCAGCCGGGCTTTTTGCCATTCCTCATAGCCATCCACGATGAACTTCATTTCGGGCCGGGGGCCGACGAGCGACATGTCGCCCCGCAGGATGTTGAGGAATTGGGGTATTTCGTCAAGGCTGGTTTTACGCAGAAACCGACCCAGCCGGGTGATGCGTGGATCGCAGGGATCCGTGGGCGCCACGGCATAAGGGTTGGCGGAAGGGGTCATGGTCCGAAATTTATAGAAGTCGAACTCGCGGCCCCGGAGTCCGACGCGCTTCTGTTTGAACAGAACGGGGCGGCCATCTTCCATCCAAATGGCGAGCGCGATGCCCCCCCATGTGGGAATCCAGAAGGGCGCCAGCAGGGCGACGCCGGCCAGATCCAGAATGCGTTTCGAGAGTGTCTGGAAGGGCGTCATCTGACCGCCCCCCAGGCGGGTGACGGGAATGCCGTCCACGGCCTCAATAATCGCGTCGCCTGCCAGCACATGGAAGAATTGATCGGAGACAATTTTGAAGGCGGCGCCGGTCGGCTCGCATTCAATCACCCGGTTGAGAACCTGATCGGTGGGCAGGGTCGGATCGGCGAAGAAGACCTCATCAATGTCAGCCGATTCAATGAGGGACTTCAGGTTGTTCAGCGAACCCATGACAGGCGCGCTGGCGAAGGGCTCGGCCGTGTCGACTTCTTTTTCGGCGCCCGTCGCCACAAAACCCGCGAGACGAAATCCGATTTCCGGGTGTTGCGCCAGGTGTTCGGCCACCCGTCGCCCCAGGGGATTGACGCCTACAATCAGCACGCTTCGTCCTTCTTCCCCTCGTCGCAAGGCCCGCATTTTAGCGACGCGCAGAAGGGTTCTGGAGCCATAGAGGTATATGAAAAAGAGAAAGGGCGCGCCAAGAACGATGGAGCGCCCCAGTTCCAGATGTCGCAAAAGGACATAGGAAATCATCACGCCGATCCATACGAGCCACAGGGAAGCCTGAAAAACGCGGGAGAGTTGGTTCAGGCTGCTGAGGCGCTCGCGATGCTCATAGTGACCATAAATCGCCAGAATGGACAGCCAGCCGATCAGCATCCAGGGCAGGGCGTTCGTATAGCAGGAATAGGGGTTGATGGGGCCGCCAAACCAAGGGGAAGCCCACGCGCGCAGGCTCCAGGCGCCCATCCATAAAAGACTGAGGGCGAGGGCATCCATGGTGGCCAGGAGGAATGTCAGTCGGCGGCTCTGCCAGATGTGTTGTTTGTTTTGAGGCATGGGGGCGGATTTCGTATTATTGATCCGGCCGGGCGCCGCCCAACCGCTGTTTAAGGATATAATAAACAAAACGACCGTTGCCGATCAAATACCGTTTCCACAGCCGACCCGGTTCCAGGACCAGTCGATAGGCCCATTCCAATCCAGCCCGGCGCATCCAGATGGGCGCCCGGGAGCGATGGCCTGCGATATATTCAAAAAGCGCGCCCACACACCAGACAACCGGGACACGCATTATCATTTGATTGCGCGCGGCCCAGCATTCCTGGCGCGGCGCGCCCATACCGATCCAGACCATATCGGCGCCGCTGTCGCGGATGGCGCGGGCGATGGAATCGGATTCCTTTTCCGAAAAGAAGCCAGGGTGAACGCCCAGGATGTTAAGGCCCGGGAAGCGTCGGCGCATGACTGAAGCCGCCGTTTCGGCTTCGCCGGGGCGCCCCCCCAGCAAATAAATCGACACGTGGTCGCGGACCAAGCGTCGGCATAGTTCCGGCCAGAAGTCGCCGGCGTTGATCCGTTCGGGAAGCGGTCTCCCGAGCCAGTCGGAGGCCCAGACAATGGACTGACCGTCGGCATAAAGCAGCGTGTCCGGATGGGTCATGATCCGGCGGTAGTCGGGATGATCGTGGGCCACACAGACACTCCAGGCGTTCACATAACTGATCAGGCGCGGTTGCGAACGGCGCGTGGCCCAGTGAACGATGGTCTCAATCCATTGCGCGACGGTCAGATCGGCGACGGGCAGGCCGCCGATAAGGACCGAATGGGAATGGCGCGAGAATTCGTTCATGTTTTGTTCCATAAAGAAAACGGGAGCCCGATTCTGGATTCGGCGCTCCCGTGTACGATCCTTCGGCGGCTGCCGCCGGGCAAGGCATTTATTGGGACGAATTTCCTGCGGACACTCCCGGTGTGACCGCGGCATCCATTAACATGGGCCCCGGCGCGCCGGCTAAAATAAATTGCGCGCCTTCGCGCGAAGCGATGCGGACATTGCCCAAGTGGGCCGGTAAGAGAAGAGTTCTTCCCGGTATCAGGTCGACTGTTTCGCTTCCCCCTGTCAGCGTGCCGGCGCCGGCAATGGGGATTAATACCTGATAGGTGCGCGGGTTCACGCTCCAGGCCAACAGGCCGCGGGCTTCGAAGCGCTCGATTCGATATGATGCGCAGTCAATGACTGTTTCGTGCCATCCCCAGGAGTATTTGCGCCGGTTGGGATGCAGAAGTGGCTTCTCCATGTCGTAGCGAAGCACTTGCTGGGCTTGATGGATATGCAATTCCCGGGGGTGGCCGTTGTCGCCCAGGCGTCCATAGTCGTAGAGGCGGAATGTGGAGACGGACGGGTCTTGAATTTCAAGAATTACGAGGCCACGACACATGGCATGGACCGTGCCGGATTGTATCTGAATGATATCACCGGCTTGGACTTCCACGGAGCGCAAGGCGGCGAGAACGCTGTCGTCGTCGAGGCGCTGTTGCAGTTCGGCGGCGTCCACACCGGGATTGAAGCCGTGGAAGACGCGCCCGCCTGGTTCGGCGTGTATGACGATCCAGGTTTCGTCTTTACTTCGTTCGGTGGGGAACTGAGACCGGCAATCGTCGCGGCTGGGGTGAACCTGAATGCTGAGATCTTCCTGCGCGTCGATGAATTTGACCAGAATCGGGAATCCAATTTCCGACGGGTGACCCTGATCGGCCAGCGTTTCTGCGCCATCGACCCCAAGGATTTCTCGTCCCCATTGCGCCAGCACGTCCCGCAGGGATTGACCGGCCAGCGGGCCATTGGCCACGGCGCTGGCGCCTTCGGGCATGTCCGATACCTCCCACGCTTCGCCGATTCGTGGATCGTCAGGCAGTTCTTTACCCAGGATGTCGGCCAGTTGCCGCCCCCCCCAGATTTTAGGTTTGTACAGCGGTTGACAAACCAGGGGATAGGGGAAATCCGCATATGAGATGGACATAAATTAATAAACCTTCCGGTCGGCGCTGGGGGGCTTTGAAAAATAATTCCAAAGTGTCCGAGCGCAAAATAGCCAAGCAATTTACAGGCCTCTCTCGTGTCAGGTCAACGCATTCTCGCCGGTGGCCGCACTTTTCCTCTCATTTTGCGGGTACGTTTTTTTTGCGAATGACGGCTTGACCGGTATGCTCCCGGGGGGTATATTGACTTTTTTATGGTTGCTTGACCCTTGGTCGGGCATATACACTACCAGCAAGCATCATGCATACCGACCACCATTCACACGATGATCAATGCGCCGGTTGTTCGGGGTGTAACGCCCCGAAGACGGCAGCGGAGGCCCAGCCGGATTTGTCCGCGCTGGAAGGCGGACGGTATCGTCTGGCCATGCTTGTTTTTTTTCTGGGGCCGGCGGCGCTGGCCACCGTGGGCGCCTGGCTGGGCGGGCCGAGCGGTTTGGGACAGTTGGTGGGGGGATTGCTGGGATTAGGATTGGGGATGTCGGGCGTATATCTGGCAGGACATTTTATGGGGGGATCCGACAGGGGAGACCAATGACAGCGATAATGACGCAAGGCGCCGGCCGCGGCACGTTTGCCCGGGGCATTCATCCCGAAGAATATAAGCATTACGCCGAAGGCGCGGCCATTGAAGTCCTGCCCACACCGGCTGAGGTTCGCATTCCCTTGTTGCAGCACTTGGGAGCGCCGTGTCAGGGCGTGGTGGCGACGAAAGCCCCGGTCAAGGTGGGCGATCTCATTGGGGAACCCGGCGGTTTTGTGTCGGCGCCGGTTCACGCCAGCGTGGATGGCGTGGCGGGGCGCCCCGGCGCGGTGACTCTTCCCAACGGTCGCCATGTGACCGCTATTCCCGTTAAGGCCGATGCGGAGCAGGCGTTGACAGGGCGCGCGTTATTCGACGCGTTTTATGGCGGCGACTGGCCCGGCGAAGGCGAATTGAAGGGCTATGAGCCGCAGGCCATTGCCGATGTGGCGCTGCAATCCGGCCTGACTGGTTTGGGGGGCGCGACATTCCCAACGCATATCAAACTCAAGCGGAATCCCGAAAAACCGATTGATACGCTGTTGATCAATGGCTGTGAATGCGAGCCGTTTCTGACGGCCGACTATCGCTTGATGCTGGAAGCGGCGTCTTGTGTGGTGACGGGCGCTTTGTTGGCGCAACAGGCGACGGGCGCCAAGGATCTGATCTTATGCGTGGAAGATAACAAGCGGGACGCGGCCGAAGCGCTGGCCAAAGCGGCGGAGGGTACATCGGCCAAGGTGTTGATCGTTCGCACAAAATACCCGCAAGGGGGCGAAAAGCAACTGATTATCGCCGCCCTGAATCGGGTGGTTCCCATGGGGGGATTGCCGCTGGATGTGGGCGTGGTTGTAATGAATGTGGGTACGGCGGCGGCGTTGGCCGGAGCCGTGGCGCGTCAGCGTCCCCTGACCCATCGAATTGTGACAGTCACTGGCGGGGGCGTTGCGAAGCCGAAGAATCTTCTGGCGCCCATCGGCGCCAGTTATAATGATTTGATCGCGTTTTGCGGAGGGATGACGGACCAGGCGGCCCGCGTAATCTCCGGAGGACCGATGATGGGATTTACCGTCGGGAACCTCAATTCGCCGATTACAAAAGGCACGAGCGGCATTACAATTATGACGGGCGCCGAAGTTGCGAAGGCCAGCGAAACCGCCTGTGTGCGGTGTGGGCGGTGTGTGGATGTTTGTCCGTTGAATTTGGTTCCGAGCAAGTTGGCGATGGCGTCTCGAATGGAAAATCTGGACGTGGCGCGCCAATATCATATCCTGGCTTGCATGGAGTGCGGGTGTTGCGCATACGCGTGCCCCGCCAGTCTGCCTTTGGTTCAATTGATGCGGATGGGCAAGGCCCTGGTCAATCGGGCGGACAGAGGGTAGTTCGTTTGAGTTCGTCTGAATCTGTGGACACTGCGGTGACTCCGTCTTAGAGGAAATAGAAAAGAAATCATGGCTAAACAAGATGCCCCAGAGGCGAAGGGAAAAACGGAAACGGCGGGCGTGACGATTCATGTGGCCCCGTCGCCGCATCTGTCGGACACGACGTTTACGACGCGGCGGATGATGCTGGATGTGTTGATCGGTCTGACGCCGGCGATGCTGGTGGCGGTGTATATTTTCCGCGTCCATGCTCTGATTCAGATCGGCTCGTGTGTGGCCTTTTGCGCGCTGGCTGAATTTATGTTTACAACCCTGCGCGGGAAAAAAGTCACACTGGGCGACGGTTCGGCTGTGGTGACAGGCGTTATTCTCGGCATGTCGTTGCCGTGGAGCGCTCCCTGGTACACGGCGGCGATCGGTTCCTTTGTCGGCATGGGGCTGGGCAAGGTCGTCTTCGGCGGACTCGGTTTCAATATCTTTAATCCCGCCATGGTCGGACGCGCCTTTATCATGCTGAGCTTCGCCAAAGTGCTGGGCGCTCCAGCCTATGTGGACGCGGATTCGACGGTCGATGTTCTGACCCAGGCCACGCCACTGACTGCGGCCAAGAATTGGGCCACGGCAGTGGTCGGGGCGCCGGAGACGGTGGCGCCGGACCAACTCGACTTTATGCGCTTGTTCCTGGGCAATACGAACGGTTCGATTGGCGAAGTCAGCGCCCTGGCCCTGCTCCTTGGTGGCATTTATCTGTGCTGGCGTCGTTCGGCTTCCTGGGAGATTCCGGCAGGGGTGGGCCTGGCCGTGGTGGTTTGCGCGGGACTGGCCAATGTGCTGGGCTTGTCGCCGATTCTGCCCCATCTGCACTTGGCCGGCGGCGCGTTGATGTTGGGCGCTTTCTTTATTGCCACCGATCCGGTCACCAGCCCGTTGACGCCCAAAGGCAAGTTTCTGTTCGGTTTGGGGGTGGGCGCGTTGATTGTTTTGCTCCGCTTGTTCAGCAGTTACCCCGAGGGCGTGATGTTCGCCGTGCTGATTATGAATGCGTTGGCGCCGCTGATCAATCAATGGACCATTCCCAAGCCGGTGGGCGGCCCCATGCCGGTTAAAAAGTAGTCGGGCCCACAGACCGTTGATGGAAGACCAATCTTTGGACACTAGAGAAGGTTGATGATGAGCCAAGAAAAATCCAAGAGCAGTAACTATATTGCACAGGCCTGGTTGGTTATTTTGCTGGGACTGTTGTATGGCGGTGGACTGGCCGGCGTCCAGTTGTCCCTGAAAGATAAAATCGAGGAAAACAAGCGGAACGAGATTTACAGCCAGATTCCCGAGCTGGTTCAGGGCGCTGATCGTGAAAAAGTCGAAGCGCTGGTCCTCACTGGCGCGGATGGCAAGGAGTCTGTGGTTTACAAAACATTGAACTCGGACGGACAGGTGGCCGGCTGGGTCATCCGGGCCGCCGGGTCGGGATTCGCGGATCGGATTGAGGTGTTGATTGGCCTGAGCGCCACCGCCGATCAGGTGTCGGGAATCTTCGTCCTGGACCAGAAGGAAACGCCCGGGTTGGGGGATTATATCACCGGCGCCGATTTTCTGGCCCGCTGGAAAGACAAGCCGGCGGATGGCTCGATCGTTATTGTCAAGGGAGAGGCCCAGAAAGAGGATCAGGTTCAGGCGCTAACCGGGGCGACGGTGTCGTCGGATAGCGTCGCCGCCATTGTCAACAGCGCCGTGAAAAACATGGTTGAGGCTATTAAGAAACAGAAGTGACACACGAACACGCAAGGGTGAACACGCAATGATGTCAAACCAGGAACCGACCGCGTTAGAGCGTTTTATCAACGGCATT
Source organism: Candidatus Sumerlaeota bacterium (assembly GCA_017161665.1). Lineage (GTDB taxonomy): Bacteria > Sumerlaeota > Sumerlaeia > JADFCT01 > JADFCT01 > JADFCT01. The sequence goes on along the minus strand of JADFCT010000002.1, from coordinate 9,365 downwards.
CTCCCGGAGAATCCGGTTTATCGCCAATTGCTCGGCATGTGTCCGACGCTGGCTGTCACGAATGGTCTGAAACCGGCCATGACCATGGCCGGGGCCACGGCCTTTGTGTTGATTTGCGCAAACATTATGACGAGTCTGATGCGCAATCTGCTGAAACCGCATTTGCGGATTCTCGTTTTTACGTTGACGATTGCCACATTTGTGACCATCGCCGACAAATTTCTGGCCGCGTATCTGTATCCCATGAGTAAAGTGCTGGGACCGTATGTGCCGCTGATCATCGTCAATTGCCTGATTATTTCCCGGTGTGAGATTTGTTCGTCCAAGCAGGGGGTGGGCACGGCCATTGCAGATGGTTTCGGCATGTCGATCGGTTTTGCCCTGGCCTTGGCCTCCATCGCCGGTGTGCGCGAACTCCTAGGGTCCGGGACGTTGTTTGGCTTTGAGATCCTGTCGCCGGAAATCTGGCCGGCATGGGGGATCATGGTGTTGCCGCCGGGGGCGTTTTTGACCCTGGGTTTGTTATTGGGCCTGGCCGAATGGATTGGTTCGATGAAGAAGAAAACCGCCTGACGCTGGGCGCGACGGGAGTGAGAGAGTCCGTAGCCGATGAGTCCTTGTCCTGAATGTCCGGATACCGTTCGCAACCGCCGCGCGGTCTGTCCGCGATGCGGCCACCAGGTGGGCGCGGGGTTCAAGACGGATTATTTTGAGCAGCGGGCGTGTCGCAAGGCCCGGAGACTTTGGCTATTCTTCTGGTTGGGCTGGGGAATTTTGCTGGCTGGTTTCTTCCGTCACCATATCCCGGGACTGCGGGACGTCTGGACGTGGGAGCCTTTGACCGGACAGTTTCCGGCGTTGGATTTCCTCAAAGTGGTTCCGTGGCTGTATGACAATTTCTGGCTTCAGGAAATGCTCTGGATCGTGCCGGCGGTTTGGATGATCGGATTGTCGATCATGGGGCTGGTACGGCATCGCCGAAAGCGAAATATGTTTTCCGCTTTTTCGGATCGGTATTTATAGTTGTACCTGGGCCGAGTGGTTCAGGTTTGTCAATCGTACTCAACTAAAGATGGGACCGTTTTTGAAATGGACATTTTTACGAACCTCATCTTGATCTTCGTCAGCGCGGCGTTGATCAACAATTTCGTTCTTCATTATTTTGTCGGCATTTGCCCTTTTCTCGGCGTGTCGCGCAAAGTGGATACGGCTTTTGGCATGGGGCTGGCCGTGACATTCGTCATCTCAATCGCCGCTTTCCTGAGCTGGACCTTCACCTACTTTATTTTGCGCCCCGAGGCCCCCTTGCCGTCGTGGGTGTGGCAGACCGTTTCGGGCGAACCAACGGCCACGGTGGATTTGTCGGTTCTCAGTTATATCATGTATATTTTCGTCATCGCTTCGTCCGTTCAGTTCGTGGAAATGTATGTCCGCAAGTTCTTTCCCCCTCTTTACAAATCGTTTGGTGTGTTCCTGCCCTTGATCACGACCAACTGCGCGATTCTGTTCGCCTGTCTGGAGATCATGAAAAATCTTCAGGATCCGACGAATCTGTGGGGGTTGGGCCAGGCCATGGCGCTGGCCGTCGGTGGCGGGGTCGGCTTTACGATCGCCATCTCGATTATGGCGGGCATTCGTGAAGATCTGGATCTGTGCGATGTCCCCAAACCGCTACGCGGCGCCGGAATCGCTTTGATCGTGGCCGGAATCATGGCCATGGCGTTTATGGGGTTCACTGGAGTGGACAAAGGCCTGGAAGGCGCGTTGAGCGCCCTGCTGAAATAAGGAAGCGACTGTTATGCTGATGACTTTGACGACATTGATTCTTGCGGCCGTGATCCTGGCGTTGCTGGCCGTGGCCATGGGCTGGATTTTGGGATGGGCCAATCGGACCTTTCATGTCGAGGTGGACCCGAAACTCCAGGCGATCAACGAGGCCCTGCCCGGCGCCAATTGTGGGGGATGTGGATTTGTGGGATGTGGCGAATATGCCGAAGCCATCGTGGCGGGGAAAACGGAATTGACTCTGTGCGCGCCGGGGGGCGCCGGATGTGTGGAACTGTTGGCCAAAATCATGGGCATCGAAGTGGGCGATTCTCTGCCCTATCGCCCCGTGGTGCACTGCGTGGCGCGTTATAATGACCGCAAGGGCCACAACGAATATCGGGGGGAAGCGACCTGCCAGGCCGCCAACATGATCGCCGACGTTCAGGGCTGCGCGTACGGGTGTCTGGGTTTGGGAGACTGCAAGGCCGCCTGTAAATACGACGCCATCAAAATCGAGGATGGATTATCTATTATTGACTATACCAAATGTGTCGGGTGCAAGGCCTGCGCGAAGGTCTGTCCACGCAACATTATCACCATGACGCCGTTTAAATCAGAACGAATCCTGGTCATCGCCTGTTCCAATCAGGATTTCGGCAAAGACGTGAAAGAGGTGTGTAACGTCGGTTGTATCGGCTGCAAGGCGTGCAGTCGCCTCAGCGATGTCTTCCAGTTCAAGGGCGAAGCCAAGTTGCCGTCCATTGATTATGACAGTTATCGGCCGGGGATGGACTTCCAGGAAGTGATGGACAAATGTCCCATGAAGGGGATGCTGTATGTTGGCAAGCCTACGGATCGGGACATCGATGCGACAAAAGATGAAGAAGCCCCGCAAGTGGTTACCGTGGATTTCAAGACGACGGTGGACGATGCGGAGTGGCGGGGATAGTGTGGGCCGCTCTCGCCGACGGCCAGTCGACAGACCATTCAAATTGTCAAACGAGTTATCCATGAGCGGCCTACGGCGCTCTCTCTCTTGAAAAAAGGGTCCGTGCTGGTCTATCATTTTCATCATTTGTTGTGAGCGCCGTAGGCCGCTCATGACCAACTTACAACAAATTATGAAAATGACGTCGAGGCTTGGCGCGATACTCTTTTTTAAGCCAAAGCGCAAAGACGCGAAGGCGCAAAGTACGCTGGGGCGCGACCCCGATGTCCGATAAGGCCCGCGTCCAAGGATCTAAACATCAGCAAAGCCCCGGTAGGGGCGGCACATAATAGCCCAGGGTGGAGCGACCGATAGGGAGCGGAGCCCTGGGTCCGACAACAAGCGACTGAGGCGCCGGCGCGCTTTTTGCCGCGCAGCGAGCAAAAAGCGTGACGGCGCCGACGGCCAGCCGACAGCCCATTCAAATTTTCAAGGGAGCGAATTCCAATGGATTTCGCTCGTTTTGCTTTTCAGGGACGCCGGATTTGTTCGAGAAGGGCCTGGGCTTCATCGGCGCGCCCCTGCTCTTGCAGCATTGTGATCAGCAGTCGAACGGCATCGTCCGTGGCGGCGTTATCGCGGATGGCCTGACGCAAGGTCTGTTCCGCTTCGTTTTCTTTTCCCTGTTGTCGCTGATAGAAGGCGAGGGCATACCGATAACGCCTTTCAGTCGGAACCTCGGCGCTTGCATGTTTCAGGAGCGCCAGGGCCTTTTCGGGATCATCGTCGATAACCAGCATGGCGAGATTATAGGCGGCCTGAGCCAAATGCGGATCCGCTGCCAAGGCGGCCTCCAGTTGTGTGATGGCCTGAGCGGGACGGTCCGTTTCGGCCAGAAGAAGCCCCAGGTTGAAATGAACGGCGCCGCGTTCTGCATCCCTCGCGATTTTGAGGGCTTTTTTCAGTCGTTCTTCAGCCGTTTTCAGGTCTCCACTTTGCGCATAGGCCATGGAGGCATTGAGCAGGGGCGGCAAAATATCCGGTCGCATGGAGGCCGCCTGATCGAAGGATGGGGCGGCTGCGCGGGGATTCTGTTCACTCATGCGCCGATTGCCCAGATTGTAGTGGGCGGTCCAGTGATCAAGACGCCGGGTCAGTGTGTCCCAGGATGCATGGACGCTCTTCTGAACGCGCTCGCGCTGGGCGGTTGGGAAGGAGTCCAGGGGGATGGGGGCCAGGGATTGGCCGGCTTGAATACGCACGATCCGACTCGCGTCATCAATGGCCTCCAATGCAACGATGAGGTTTTCCGGGGAATGCATTGGATTGATGCGAGCCAGGGCGGCGGCCCGCGTCATAGGCGAAGGAGCGGAAATCGCCTGCTCGCGGAGAAGGCTTTCCTGTTTGTCTGTCAGCGGTTCGGGCAAGAGTCGAATCAGAGAGGTGACAAAGACGGCGTTTGAGTCTGGCTGGCCAATATACGACAGGATGTCACTGAGGCGGCTGCGATCGTTCGTGCGGGCGGCTTCAATCAGCGTGGCCCGTTCCATTTCTCGTTTAACGCGGTCGGTCTCTCCAAACCATTCCATTACGTGATCCAATGCCCAGTCGTTATCCTTGTCTTGGTGACACAGGACGCAGGCGTTCGGCGATTGGACTCGTTTGGACAGAGCGGGCATGGGGGGGCGCAGGGAGTGATCGCTGCGACGCATCTGGGCAAAAGCCGTGGTCGGCGCGTGACAGTTCACACAGCGTCCTCCCGGGCTGCCGACCGGGTGGCGCGTGTGCGCCAGTGCATTATCCACCCGGGCGTTATGACAAGGTCGGCAGGCGTCATTGGCCCGTTCGGGATCGGCGAAGCGATACCGGCCGCTGGATGTGTGACAGTGGATGCACTCCAGTTCGCCCTTCAGAACGCACGGATTCATGAGCCAGCCAGTGTAGGTGTAGTTTTCCCCCAAGTCCCGTCCATCCGGATAAAAATCCGAATCCTCCAGACAAACCAAATCATAGTGATCGAAGAATCGGGCGCCGGGATGAAAGTCGGGCGCAATGTGGGTCCGTTTGGCGTGACAGGCGCTGCACGTGTCGTCGCGCTGGTCGGGCGTCATGTCGCCCCATTTCAAAATGCGCACATCTTCGGGCGGGGCGCCATCCCCTGCCTCCAGGCAGACGCGCACATGCTCGCCGCCGGGACCGTGACAGGCTTCGCAATTGACACCCGGTTCGCGCCAGGTGGTGGTATAACTGTCCGTTTCGGCGTCGTAGTCGTTGGTCAGCTGGCTGACATGACAATCGAAGCAGGATGTGTTGAAGGTCAGGAGCGGATCCCTCCAGTCAATGGCCTCGTCTTCAATATCATCGAAATGGCGAATCATGCTGTCGGTGGCGCTGTACCAGGTGTTTGCGCCCACATGATAGGCGAGTGGCAACACCTGAAGCCGTCCCCGTTCCATCGGGGTCAGGAAGAAGTAAACATTTTTGCCGCCCATGGCATGATGGATGGGCAGGGTGGTGATCCCGTCTTCGGTGGTTTCAATGACCCACCCCCGCTCGTCCATGAGATGGGCCTGATAGGTATTGCCCTCGATTTTCAGTGGCGTCGTGTGGGGCATGATGGCCTGGGCCAGTGTTTTGTTGTATGGCTGGATGGCTTTCCCATGGTGCGACGGCTCCCACAGTTCGTAGAAACGTTCATGGCAATCGCGGCAGCGGGCGGAGCCGACATAGCCTGCGTCCGCAAGATTGTTTCCTCGTGGCGATTCCAAAGAAGAATCACAGGCCAAGCCCAGGAATAAAGCCACAACAGTAAGCGACAGAACGAAGCCCTTGGCAGGACCGGTGAAAAGCGAGAGAATGATTGGGCGCATGGCATGGGCTTCCTGTGGAGAGTCGATCGTTTTGATCCAAGTTTAGAAATTTTGTGTGGCAGCGGCAACGGCTATGTTTCTGGCGAAGAGCAGGGGCGATTTATCAAATCAGAGGGATGATGGCCGACCGATTATGGTCCTCAGGGCGCATGAAGGGTTGTTGGGCGATGTGTCTTTTCGATTCATCATCGAACCGGTCATCGATTCGTTGTCAGTTGACTCTTTTTTGTTCGCCCGCCAGGCGCTTTCGGCTTAGACTGTTCGGGTCATTCTTGTTCGAAAAATTAAATTCGCTGATGAATCGCCGTCGGCGCCGTCACGATTGTTTGCCTGCTGCGCGGCAAAAATCGCGCCGGCGCCTCAGTTGCTTGTTCGCTGACCCAGGGCTCCGCTCCCTATCGGTCGCTCCACCCTGGGCTTGTATATGTCGCCGCCTTCGGGGCTTGGCGAATGTTTGGCTTTCGGGGCGCGGGCCTTATCGGACAGCGGCTCTGAGCCCCGGCGTGTTCTGCGGCGCCGCGCCCCGGAGTGCTTTGCGTCTTGGCGTCATTGCGTTAAGGCAATCCATCGCGCTGAGACCCGGCGTCATTTTCATCATTGGTTGTGTTCATTTATATGAACATATATAACTCATAGGCTCACAGACTCAGGAGATCTTTCATGTCGCATTCATTGTTTTGCTTTCATCGGCTTTTGCCACGTCCCAATAGCGAATCTTTTTTTTCTTTGAGGTTTATCACAGTTTGGTTGTTGCTGTCTTTTGGCGCTTCGGTCGTCAGCGCTTCCTCGGCGGACTCTCCCTTGTGGAATCAGTTCCGCGGCCCCTGGGGAGACGGTCGCGCGCAGGCCTCGGGGGACAGTCAACCCCTCGGTCTGCCCCTCAACTGGAGTGAATCTGAAAATATTGTCTGGAAAATCCCCACGCCCCATCTGGGATGGTCCTGCCCCGTGATGACGGAAGGGCGCATTTGGTTGACCATGGCGACGGAGAAGGGCACAGATTATTATGTCATGAGCGTGGACGCCCAGACGGGTCAAACCGATGGCCCGCAGCCTCTGTTTCATTCGGACCATCCCGAACCGCTGGGAAACAATGTCAACTGTTATGCGGCGCCCACGGCGGTAACCGAGGGCGACCGCGTCTATGTTCACTTCGGCAGTTACGGCACGGCCTGTCTGGATGCGGCTTCGGGAAAGGCCATCTGGAAACGGAACGATATGCCCTGCCGTCATTTCCGAGGGCCCGGATCCTCGCCGATCCTGTATCGCAATCTGTTGATATTGACGTTTGATGGCGTGGATCGTCAATATGTCACCGCTCTGGAAAAGACCACAGGCGAGACAGTCTGGACCACGGATCGGACGACGCAATGGACGGACCTGGATGCCAATGGTCAGCCGCAGCGGGAAGGGGATTTCCGGAAATCCTACAGCACGCCGATCATCCTTACACACGACCGCGCCGATCAATTAATTGCGCCCGGTTCCTCGGTCGTTTTTGCTTATGAACCCCTGACCGGCCGCGAAATCTGGAAGGCCCATCATGTCGGCTACACGACAGCCATTCGGCCCCTCTTTGCGGACGGCCGGCTTCATCTGGCCACCGGACATGGCCAGTCGGAAATCTGGACCTTCGCCGTTGATGGACAGGGGGAAGTGGGGGAGAGCAAAGTCCTGTGGAAGTGCGACAGTCGCGATGTCCCGCGCCTCCCGTCTCCCTTGCTGGTGGATGGTCTGTTCTACATGGTCAGTGACAATGGCGCCGTCAACTGTCTCGATGCCGTCACTGGCGAGACCCTTTGGCGGGACCGCATTGGGGGCAGCCATGTCGCTTCGCCCATTTATGGCGACGGGCGCCTTTATTTCTTCAATACCCAAGGAAAGACGATTGTCTTGGAAGCGGGGCGCGCTTTTAAAAAATTGGCGGAAAACGAACTGGATGAAGGCTTCATGGCATCGCCCGCAGTGGACGGAAAGGCCCTGATCCTGAGAAGCAAAACGCATTTGTACCGGATTGAAACGAAGCGGTGAACCGATTTCATGCGAATCTACATTGACGCTGACGCTTTCCCCAACGCCTTGCGGTCCATCGTCTTTCGAGCCGCTGATCGAGTGCAGGTTCCCTTTGTCTTTGTCGCCTGTCAGCCCATGCGGCTCCCGACGTCGCCCAATGTCATCTTTGAACTCGTCGCCAATGCGCCCGATGCGGCCGATGACTGGATTGCCGACGCCGCTCAAGTCGGCGATCTGGTTGTGACGGCCGACCTGCCTCTGGCGGATCGCGTCATAGAAAAAGGCGCTTGCGCTCTGGATCCGCGCGGGGAATGCTATAGCCACGATAATATTAAGGAACGACTGGCCGCCCGCGACCTGATGGAATCCTTGCGCGATCGGGGACTCATCGATGGCGGCCCGCCTGCTTTCAACGCCAAAAATGCTCAGGTCTTTGCCAATCGACTGAATCAGTTCCTGCAAAAGGCCGCCATGTCATAAGGAGACGGAATCGATGAAACGACGGGATTTTATGCGAAACGCCGGATGGGCCACAATGGCCTTGGGGGCCGGATTGATGCGACAGGCGACGGCGGAGACGGCCAGGCGGCCGAATATCGTTTGGATTCTGTCCGAAGATAATTCCATCCACTATTTGCGTCACTTCTTTCCCACGGGCGCTCCCGCTCCACATATCGAAGGGATGGCAGAGCATGGCATTACCTTTACGCGGGCTTTTTCCAACGCCCCGGTTTGTTCTGTGGCCCGAACGACTTTGATGACTGGCATGTGCGCGCCCCGTGTGGGGACGCAATATCACCGCAAAATGGCCCTGGCCCAGCTGCCCGGCGACCTGCGCATGTTCCCGGCTTATCTGCGAGAGGCCGGGTATTATACGGCCAACAATAACAAAAAGGATTACAATGCCGAGGAGGGCGACTCGGTGTGGGATGAATCGTCGAATAAGGCCTCCTGGCGAAAGCGCCCCACGCCCGACACGCCGTTCTTCTATATGGAATCCACCCCCCTGAGTCACGAGAGTTCGTTACACTTTTCGAAGCAGGTTATGGAGAGCCAGGCCACGAAAACCGATCCCCAATCGGTCGCCCTTGCGCCGTATCATCCCGATACCCCGACCTTTCGCTATACGGTTGCGCGCTATCACGACCGCCATCAGGCGGTCGATGAACTGGTCGGCAAACGCCTGGCGGAACTGGAAGCGGATGGCCTTCTCGAAGACACCTTTGTGTTCTATTTCGGCGATCATGGCGGCGTCCTGCCCCGATCCAAAGGCTATCTCTACGAATCCGGTTTGCACCTGCCGCTGGTGGTCCGTGTGCCCGAAAAATTCAAACATCGGATCCCACACGCCATGGGCGCGCGGACATCCGGTTTTGTCAGTTTTATCGACTTCGGCCCCACGGTGTTGAACCTTGCCGGGATCCAGCCGCCGGCTGTTGTGGATGGCCATCCCTTCCTGGGATCAAAAGCCGCCGATCAATATCTGGAAAAGAGTGATGAAGCCTTCGCCTATGCGGATCGCTTTGACGAGAAGTACGATCTGTGCCGATCCCTTCGCAAGGGGAAATACAAATACCTGCGCAACTATCAGGCCTTTTATCCCGACGCGTTGCGAAACAATTATCGCTGCAATATGCTGGCCTGGCAGGAGTGGGAGAAACTCTATGGGGAAGGAAAACTCAACGCCACCCAGCGCGCCTTCTTTGAACCAAAACCGGTCGAAGCCCTCTACGACGTGGAGGCCGATCCGTATGAAGTGAACAATCTGGCGGGATCCGGACAGGACG
>JADFCT010000029.1 GCA_017161665.1 Candidatus Sumerlaeota bacterium | reverse complement strand
GCGCTTACAGAAGCCATGTCAGGCTCTGGACAAACACAAAAGCCGTATGGCCATGCGCCCACGAGAGAAAAAAGGGGATTTATTTTCTTCCGCATCCCTTATTCGAACTGACGCCGAAATTCGGCGAATTCGGCGGTCAGGGCCTCGAGTTTCGCCGTTAAATCGGCGACCTGCGCCTCCAAGATTTCCATTCGCGGATCCTGTGTCGGATCGGTCGGCGAGGATGGGGGAGCGGCGGAGATTGATGTATGAGATTCGGCGGATTCTTCGGATGCGTCGCCTTCCCAAAGGGCCTCCTCCATCGGCGCGGCGGCCCAACAATGCGTGAACCGGATTTCCTTGCGGCCCGGTCGGCGCGGGAGGCGTTGGGCCAGCGGGACGTCGCGCTGAATCAGCTGTTCCAGCGTGGCCTCGACATCAGCCAGGGATTCAAACGAGAACATTCGCTGTGTGCGGCTGCGCAGTTCCCCCAGGGTTTGAGGCTCGCGCACCATCATGACACTCAGGAGCGCCGCCTCCGCTGGGGTGATCGCATAAACCTCATCCAACACATGCCGGTGTTTGGGCACGCGCCCCGTCCCGCCGCTGAAAATTTTGCGGGTCAGCCCTTTTTCTCGAAGAGAATCCAGCGCGTCCAACACGGTCTCTTCACTGTAGGACACCACCGGCTCGCGGTTGCTTTTCTGATTGCAGGCGTTCGTGGTTCCGTTCAGGGTCATGGGATAATAGTCAGGCGTCGTCCATTCCTTTTCAATCAGACAGCCCAGGACTCTTATCTCGACGGCGCTCAATTCGATGGGATCCATAAAAGCCTCCTGATCACAAAGACACATACAGAGCCTATCGCATGGACCGGGTCCGGACAAGGGAATCCTTTCCATGCGCAATGGGTCATATTTCCGGCGCCGAAACCGATTGACACGGATCGTTTGAATGGGGAGCTTTAGAGAATTGATTACTCACATGAATGAGAAGAAGCGGAAGAAAGGCACACGTTTATGAGGAATAAAATCCAATCAACGCGGCGACAGTTTCTTCGCTGGACCGGCGCTCTGGCCTTGGCGGCTTCGTCCCGGCAGGTGATGGGCGCCAATGACGATATTCGAATCGCCGTCATCGGATTGGGTGGCAAGGGTGGAGATCACCTTCGCGGTTTCGCCGGCATGAAAGGCGTTCGAATCGTGGCGACTTGCGATGTGGATCCCAAAACGCTGGCTGAGAAAACAAAAGGCATTCTCAAGGGTTCCGCTGAGTCCATCTTTATGGCGACCGATCCCCGAAAGGTATTGGAACGCAAAGATATTGACGCTGTCGTCATTGCCACGCCGGATCATTGGCATGCGTTGCTCGCGGTTTGGGCCTGTCAGGCCGAACGGGATGTCTATGTGGAAAAACCGGTATCCCATAATGTCTGGGAGGGCCGACAGATCGTCGAGGCCGCATCGAAGTATCAGCGAATTGTCCAGGCAGGCACGCAATATCGTTCGTGCGTTGGTTTGCGCGAGGCGGCCGACTATATCCATTCGGGCGCTTTGGGCAAAGTTCTGTATGGACATGTTTTATGGTATGAACAGCGGGGCAGCATCGGACGCCGATCGCCTTGGACTCCAGATCATTTGGACTATGACCTGTACTGTGGCCCCGCGCCTGTGAAACCCCTGCGGCGGAACCAATTGCATTATGACTGGCATTGGATTTGGTCCACCGGAACAGGCGATCTGGGCAACAGCGGGATCCACGCTTTCGATATTTGCCGTTGGTTTGCGGGATACGACGGTTTGCCGAAAAGCGCTCGCTGTGTCGGGGGACGCTTTGGAGTGGACGATGTCGGCGAGACGCCCAACACGCAACTGACATTTTTGGAGTATGACTCTGCGCCCATCCTCATTGAAAACCGAAACCTGCCCATGCGCAAAGGCGCGAATGGCATGGACCATGTCAAAGGCGTTCGGGAAGGGATCCTTCTGTATTGTGAACAGGGATATTTCGCCGGATTTCGGGCTGGCGGTTGGATTTACGATAATGACGGGAATAAGGTCAAGCAGTTCAAGGGAGACGGAGGGCAGGCCCACCGTCAAAACTTTGTGGACGCCATGCGGTCCCGACGCGCTGAAGATTTGAACGGCCCTATCCTGCAAGGGCACATCTCTTCCGCCTGTTGCCATCTGGGCAATGTGTCCTATCAACTTGGCGTGGCGCCCCCCGAGCCGGTGAATGAAAACCTGGCAAGGGATACACGCACTCAGGAAATCCTCGCCAGCACCCAGAAGCATCTGAGGGCGAATGAAATTGACTGGGAACAAACGCCGCTGGTGTGGGGCCCTCGACTGATTCTGGATCCGCAAAAAGATGCCGTCGTCTCCGTGGAAGGCCCCGGTTCTCTGGAGCAGGCGCAGGCGCTGGTGCGCGGAAACTATCGCGCGCCATTCATCGTGCCCGAACAGGTTTAATTGTCGAGAGTTAAAGGAGGAGCGCGCTATGCGACATTTCAAACGGCTGGCCGCTGTGTATGGCGTCCTGTTTTGGATGGTGGGTAGCCTCACGTCCCTGCGAGGTGACGACGTGCAGGCGATTCCCGTGACATTCACGAAGGAAGGAGGGGCGGTGCACATTGCAATCGGTGGGGCGGCTTTCGCCGATTATGTGTATGCGGATCCCCGCATCTCGCGCCCGTATTTCGCTCATGTGAAAACAGCCGACGGGCTCCCTGTCACGCGGAACCATCCACCGATTGAGGGCCGGGATCGCGTGGACCATGCGGAGTATCATCCCGGCGTGTGGCTGGCCTTTGGCGATATCAATGGGCATGATTATTGGCGGCTGAAAGCGCGGGTGAAACATGCGGGCTTTCTCAAGGAGCCGCAGGGCGAAAGCAACCACGGTTCCTTTGTTGTGCAGAATCAATACCTTTCAGCCGATGGCGATCAAATCATCTGTGTCGAAGTTTGCAGAATTGATGTTCATGTGCTTCCTGCCGGATGGCTCCTGCTCTATGAAAGCGAGTTCAAGTCCGATTCGAATGCATTCGTCTTTGGCGATCAGGAGGAATTCGGACTGGGGATCCGAGTGACCACCCCCATTGCGGTCGAAAAGGGTGGGAGGATTCTGGACAGTGAGGGACGGCAAAATGAGAAAGGTGTCTGGGGGAAACAGGCCGTATGGTGTGACTACGGGGGCGTGGTCCAAGATCGCTTTATTGGAATGGCGATCATGCCAAGCCCCCACAATTTTCGATCCAGTTGGTTCCATGCTCGCGACTATGGCCTGCTCGTTGCCAATCCCTTCGGCCGAAAGGCCATGACGGGCGGAGAGGCCAGCGCCCAAAGGGTACCCAAAGGCGAAGCGTTTCGCTTAGGATATGGTCTGCTCGTTCATTCGGCTCCCAAAGATGCGCCGGTGGATTTGAAGGAAGCCTACAGGGCATACCTGAAAATCCTGAGTGACCGAAAACAGTGACTGTCCCGATTCCATTCAGGAAAGACCATGGATTGCCAGGGATCGGTTTTCTGAAATACCGATCCCTTTCGTTTTGCGTTTGCTAGAGGGTCAGCCCCGGCAGTTTCATGCCGCCGGTCAGGGCGCTCAGGCTGTTCTGATTCAACGCCTTGGAGGCCTCAATGGCCTGATTGGCCGCTGCGACGAAGAGGTCTTGCAGCATTTCCAGATCATCGGCGTCCAGATCCACAATGCCGTCCTTGATCGACACTTCCAGGATTTCCTGATTCCCGTCACAGGTGACGGTGATGGCGCCACCGCCGGCGGTGCCAGACACTTTTTCGGTTTTGAGTTTTTCCTGAATCACGCTCAGGCGCTCCTGCATCTGGCCCTGCATTTTTTGCATTTGATTAATATCAAACATGATGAATGGCTCCTTGAAAAATACGGGGGCAGTATGATCAAAGTCGCCCCGGTGACGCAAGCCCTATGATGATTGACGAAACATCAGCCTCGCTGGCCGCATTCCTTCTCGATGAGTTCACAGAGGATGTGATAGGCGAGTTGGTGGATTTGTTGGATTCCGAAGGAGGTGTCGGCCGGCGCGCGGAAACACAGATCGCTCATTTCGGCCAAGGGACCTCCCGCGGCGCCGGTAAAGCCGAGAACGCGGGCGCCGGCTTTGCGGGCCTCGCGGACGGCCGCGATGATGTTGGGGCTGGCGCCGCTGGTGCTCAGCGCCCAGAGCACATCGCCGGGGCGAACATAGGCTTCCACTTGTCGGGCGAAAATATGTTCGGCGCTCAAATCGTTGGCCACAGCCGTCAGGATCGAGGTATCCACCGTGAGGGCGACGCAGGGAAAGGCCCGGCGTTCACATAAAAAGCGTCCCACCAGTTCGCCGGCGATATGTTGGGCGTCGGCGGCCGATCCGCCGTTGCCACAGACATAGACATGACCGCCTTCCCGGAAACAATCACACAACATGCGACCCGCCTCGGCCAGCGTCTGGCGATCGGTGTCGGTCAACTTCGAAGCGGTCTCGATATATTGAGCGATTCGCTCGTCAATGATAGATGATGCGTCGGGCATGGGCGCTGCGTCCTGTCCTTCCGTTGTGATCGTTCGGGGGCGCTCACGCCGGTTTCCCGCGAAAAATTATACGCCGTAAAAGTCGCGATACCAGGCGATGAAATGATTAATGCCGTCTTCGATGGGGGTCTGGGGCTGGAAGCCTGTGTCCCGGCGCAAGGCTTCAATGTCCGCATACGTCTCCAGAACGTCGCCCGGCTGCATGGGGAGCATTCGCTTTTCCGCTTTCTTCCCGAGACCGGTCTCGATGATTTCAATCATTCGACCCAGTTCCACTGGCTGATGGTTGCCGATGTTATAGACGCGATAGGGTGGCGTGCCCGGATTTTCATCGGTTGGTGGGCGATCCAGCACGCGAATTACTCCCTCGGCGATGTCGTCGATATAGGTGAAGTCCCGGCGCATTTTTCCGTAGTTGAAGACGTCGATGGGACGTCCTTCAACGATGGCTTTCGTAAACAGGAAAATCGCCATGTCTGGTCGGCCCCAGGGCCCATAAACCGTAAAAAAACGCAATCCCGTCGAGGGGATGCGATAAAGATGACTGTAAGCGTGGGCCATCAACTCATTGGATTTTTTGGTGGCCGCGTACAGACTGACCGGATTGTCCACATTGTGTTCGACTGAGAACGGGATCTCCCGGTTCGCGCCGTACACGGAACTGGAGGAGGCATACACCAGATGGGGGATCGTGTGATGGCGGCAGCCCTCCAGGATATTCAGGAAGCCCACGATATTCGAGTCAATGTAGGCGCGGGGATTTTCCAGCGAATACCGCACGCCGGCCTGCGCCGCGAGGTGGACCACGCCGTCAAAGCCTTGGGCAAAAAGCGTCTCCATGCCCGAACGGTCAACCAGATCCAGGTGATGGAATTCAAATCGCTCGTGCGAAGCGATTTGCGCCAGCCGGGCTTCCTTGAGCGACACGTCATAATAGTCGTTCATGTTGTCCAGGCCGACAACCGTATCGCCGCGGTCGAGCAATCGCCGACTCACATGATAGCCAATAAACCCGCTGGCGCCTGTCACCAATATCCGCATGGGTCACTCCGTCGCTGTCGTCCGCCCCGTGATTCATTTATTCGAAGGCGATAATATTTCTAAGCATTTTAGGCGGAGCCCCGGGGCGCGTAAAGCGGGAAGCGCGGAAAAGGGAATTATTTTTCCACCTGGCGACCCTATCCGCTGACGCAACGTTTTTTTGGGGAGCGCTGGCGCCTCGGCTGCCAGGCCGCCGGGGGATCTCCATGGGCCAGACGCGCCCAGGCCCCGTGTAATCTCTTTTACACGCCAAAGCGCGACGACGCAAAGCACACTGGGGCGCGGGGGCGCGGCGCCGCTGTCCGATAAGGTCCGTGTCTCAGGAACTGAACATCCGCCAAGCCCCGAAGGCGGCGACATATACAAGCCCAGGGTGGAGCGACCGATAGGGAGCGGAGCCCTGGGTCAGCGAACAAGCGACTGAGGCGCCGGCGCGATTTTTGCCGCGCAGCGCGCAAAAAGCGTGACGACGCCGACGGCCGTTCGTCAGCGAATCCAAATTTTCGAAGGAGACCCCTTTTCAGGCAACTTGCGCATTGATTGGCGCCATCGCTCCAAGTATAAGTAAGTATCACTTTTGTCCTGATCTGTTGGCAAGAAGGAACCCGGTGTCCCGGATTGCGACTAATTTACTGGCTGAGGCGTTTGCCATGCGTTTGATTTTGCCGAAATTCCTGCTCATATCCGCTCTGGTCCTCCAAACCATCGGGCTCGGCGGATGTAGCACAATTCGCGACCAGCGGCTGATGATCGCCGATTTGCAGCGCGAATGTCAGCAGCTGCGCCAATCGCGCGATGGATTCCTGGAAGAAAACACCCAGCTGAAAAAGGAACGCCGACAGGCCGAGGCCCTGAGTAATCAACGGATTTCGGAACTGGAAGGGCAATTGTCCGAAAGTGAACGGCAACGGGAATTTGCCATCTCCGAGGCGGTCATTCAGCGGACCCAACTCAGCCGGCAAATGACGAATAAACTGGAGCAGGAAACATCGTTCAGCGAAAAACTGAAAATCGCCCTCAGTGAGAGCCTGCGTGTCCAGGATGAACTATCAACTGAAGTCCAGCGCCTGGTGGCCGAGGTTCAGCGCTTGGACCAGGATAATGAAAATCAATTTAAAATGCTCCAGAAGCGGGACGAGGAACTCGCCAGCCGCACGGAGGAGCGAAATACTTTGTCCGCTCAGCTGGACCAGATGCGTAGCGAGTATCAGGACGCGCAACGACGCCTGGCCAACGCCGAGGAGGAATTGACCTCGCTGACGGCTCAAATGGACGCATTGAAAACCCAAGGGAGTCGAACCGCCCAGGATTTGAACGCCAAAACCACGGAAACGGTCGCTTTGCAGTCGGCTTTGAAAACCCGGGAGCGGGAATTGGCGAATCTGAATCAGACGGTGGCGGATTTGAAGAGCGATCTGGCGGTCCTCCGCAAAGCGCATAAAGACACGCTGGACGGGCTGACGATCAAGGATTCCCTCATCAAAAAACTCAAGGGCGACGCCGACTCCTTCGGCCTGCTCAAGGGGGGAATGGATATCCGTTTCCGGGGTTTGGAGACGATCCTGGAGGGCGAGGAATCGGCGAGCGCCAAACTGGCCGAGGTCAAGGACTGGCTGGGGTCGACACGCGAATACGTCAACGAGCGGTCCGCGCCCCTGCCGGCCGAATCGGCCCTGGGGGATTTGTATAGGGATGCTTCCAGCCTTTTTGAAGACGAAATCAAAGAAGGCCAACTCTACGTCAAGCGCGTAACCCGCGGTGTGGTCGTGGAGGTTCCAATCGATTCGATGTTCGCCACCCAGCGCGATTCCGGGCTGACGGTTATCGACGCCAAGGGACAGGAAACGCTTCGAAAACTGGCGGACCTGGTCACCAAGTATTCGGATGTGGATTTACTGATTGAGGGACACGCGAACACGGAGCCGGTGGTGCGGTCCGCTACGCTGAACAACATGACCCTGACCACGGGGCGGGCCTTCAAGGTTTACAATGAATTGACGGATTCCAGCAGTCCCTACAAGGTCAATGCGTCCCGCATCCGCGTGGTTTCCTGTGGGGAACATTATCCGGTCGTCGATAACAAGACGCCTGAAAACCGCCGCCGAAACAAGCGCATCGAATTTGTCTTTACGCAGCTGTACTGAGAAGACCTTCGCGTTCATCGACCACATTTTATTTGCTCTTCCCAGAGGGCGAATCCCCACTTGGCCTCCCCCGTCGACCAAGGCGGCTAGAAGCCGACGCTACAGGATCGCCGTCGGCGCCGTCACGATTATTTGCGCGCTGCGCGGCAAAAATCGCGCCGGCGCCTCAGTCGCATGTTCTCTGACCCCAGGGCTCCGCTCCCTATCGGTCGCTCCACCCTGGGCTATTATGGGCCACCCCTATCGGGGCTTGGCGGATGTTTGGTCCCCGGGTCACGGGCCTCATCCGACAGCGGCGCCGCGCCCAGGGTTCTTTGCGTCTTGGCGCCTTGGCGTTTAGAGCAACCATCTTCTTTCCCTTCTATTCTTCCTGGTTCACAAAAAAGATGGCGGAAGCCATGTAGTTACGTAACTTAAAGAAATGACCTGGAAAGATTCCACCGCGTCACGCCTCGTCGTCTTTTTCATCATGTATTGTGTCCCTTTGGATGGACATGGGGAACTCGTTCGAAAATTTGATTGGGTTGTCCGAAATCCGTCCCATCAGGTCTTGAAACGTTCCCATCCGCCCCGTCTTTGCGACGGCGTGTTCCGGCTTGACAGTCTGGCGCGACGGCTCAATGATGGCCGTATCAGTCCTGAGCGGAGCCTGTTTGCCTCGCCTGCCACGCACAACGACGAGAGGGTTCCCAACGTTCATCGGAGGGCATGACCATGGGCGGCAAGAAAAAAGACGCGAAAAAACGCGACGAGAAAAAAGAGAGCAAAAAAACGAAGGACGAGGAAAAGCAAGAACCGAAAACCACACCGGATATCGGCGAACCGGTGAAACTGATGGAGCCCGTGAAGAAGGATCCGCGCAAGATCAAGAAAAAGGTCTATGAAAAAGCCTTGGCGGACTTGCAGATCGAACTCGTCAAACTTCAGGAATGGATCAAACACAAAGGACTGAAGGTGGTCGTCGTCTTCGAGGGACGCGACGCGGCGGGCAAGGGTGGCGTGATCAAACGCATCACCCAGAGCCTGAATCCCCGTGTCTGTCGTGTGGTCGCTCTGGGCACGCCCACGGATCGGGAAAAGCGGCAGTGGTATTTCCAGCGCTACGTGGATCATCTGCCTGCGGCCGGCGAAATGGTCTTGTTCGATCGCAGCTGGTACAATCGCGCGGGCGTCGAGAAGGTCATGGGCTTTTGCACGCAGGAGGAATATCTGGAATTCATGCGCTCGTGTCCGGAGTTCGAATCTATGCTCATCCGTTCGGGGATTATTTTGGTGAAGTATTGGTTCTCTGTCTCTGACGAAGAACAGGAACGCCGGTTCCAGGCGCGGATCAACGATCCGACCAAACGCTGGAAACTCAGCCCCATGGATTTACAGTCCCGCGCGCGCTGGATGGAATATTCCAAAGCCAAGGACGAGATGTTCAAATATACGGACATCAAGCAGGCGCCGTGGTATGTGGTCCCCGCGGACAACAAAAAACGGGCCCGGCTCAATTGCATCACTCATTTCCTCAGCATGATTCCCTATGAGGATCTGACGCCCGAGCCCATCAAACTCCCACCGCGACAGGAAGAAGAAAAGGGATATATCCGTCCACCCATTTCGGATCAGACGTTTGTGCCGGAAATCTATTGAGAGTATTTCATGTCCACATCGATGAACGAATGTCGGAAATGATACGCATTCGCAGAACCGTTTTTCATGCAACCGCGAATGAACGCGAATAAACGCCAATCATTGAGCGCGCCTGCGCGACAAACAACGGCTTAAACTTCCAAAATAAGGATAAACAGACAATGAAACAAAACAGAATGATTCGTCGGACCGCCGTGGCATTGATCGCCGCGATGATGACCCTCACGGCATGGAGCGCGGAATCGAATGATTTCGCCATCCGTCGAGGCGTGAATTTGAGCCACTGGTTGTCTCAGAGCAACCGGCGGGGGGCCGAGCGCGAAGCCTACAACCGGGCGGAAGATTTTGAGCGCCTGGCCCGCATTGGGTATGACCATGTCCGACTGCCTGTGGACGAAGAGCAACTGTGGGACGAAGCCGGAAAGAAAGAACCGGCGGCGTTTCAACTGCTCCACAACGCCATTAAATGGGCCGGCGAAAACGACCTGCGCGTGATCGTCGATCTCCATATTTTGCGCTCCCATCATTTCAACAACGAGGAGCGCCCCCTGTGGACCGATCCCAAGGCCCAGGAGCAGTTCGTCAACCTGTGGCGCCAGTTATCGGCGGAACTCAAGCAATACCCTGTCGATCGCGTGGCCTATGAACTCATGAATGAGCCGGTGGCCGATGATCCCGACGACTGGAATCAACTCGTGGCCAAGGGCGTGGCCGCCATCCGGGAGACGGAGCCGACTCGCAAAATCGTTGTCGGCTCCAATCGCTGGCAGTCCGTGGACACCTTCGACGCCCTCAAAATTCCCGAGGGAGATCGAAACATTATTCTGAGTTTTCATTTTTACAGCCCCATGGTCCTCACCCATTACACGGCGTCCTGGACCGGCGTGGGCAAATACACCGGCCCGGTTCATTATCCCGGCTGGACCATTCGGGCCGAAGAGATCGAGCCACTCGAACCGGACATGGCGAAACTGGCCAAACAGAATGCCCAGATGTGGAACAAGGACGTGATGGCGGACAAGATGGCCAAGCCATTGGCCCTCGCAAAAAAACTCGATCTTCCTCTCTATTGCGGCGAATGGGGATGTTATCAGCGCGCCCCGCGCGAGGCCCGGTTGGCCTGGTATCGGGATATGCGCGAAACGCTGGAAGCCCACAACATCGCCTGGGCAAACTGGGATTACAAGGGCGGCTTTGCCATCACGGCCCGTGAGGGCGAATTCGATCAGGATCTGGTGGCGATTCTGTTACCCGCCGCTCCCAAGGGGGTCACGGCGCCGGGTGCGAAACTGGAACTCCTGGCCGACGGATTCAAATTCACCGAAGGCCCCGCGACGGATCGCGAGGGCAATGTCTATTTCACGGATCAACCCAACAACACCATCCTGAAGTGGTCCGTGGACGGCAAACTGTCCACCTTCCATGAAAGCCCGGGACGGGCCAATGGGCTTTATTTTGACGAGGCGGGCGCCTTGTGGGCCTGCGCCGACGAAAAAAACGAACTGTGGAAAATCGCAATGGATGGAACCCATCGCGTGATTCTGGATAACTACGACGGCAAACGCCTCAATGGCCCCAATGACCTCTGGATCGACGCGAAGGGGGGGATCTATTTCACCGATCCTTTTTACAAGCGCCCCTATTGGAATCGCGGGCCAAAGGAACAGGATGGTGAACATGTCTATTACCTGGCCCCCGACCATAAGACCCTGACGCGAGTCGTGGAGGACTTGAAGCAACCCAACGGCATCATTGGCGCCTCGGACGGGAAAACGCTTTATGTCGCCGATATTGGCGCGGGAAAAACCTATGCCTATGCCATTCAGGATGACGCCACGCTGACGAACAAGCGCCTGATCGCTCCCATGGGATCGGACGGCATGACCCTGGACCATGAGGGCAATCTGTATCTCACCGGTAAGGGCGTCACGGTTTTCAACCCCCGGGGCGAGCAGATCGACCACATCGACGTTCCCAAGGGCTGGACCGCGAATGTGACCTTCGGCGGGAAGGACCGCCAAACCCTGTTCATCACGGCTCAGGATTCCCTGTTTGCCATTCGAATGCGCGTGCGGGGCAATTGATTGAACGCTCCCGGAAAGTTCATGCTGTGACGTTCATCAACGACTCCAAAATCCGGATCGGTCTTTTTACGCCTCAGTTTCTCTTCTACGCCGCCATCGTCGGCCTGATGATGGCGGCGGTGGGCATTCAGGAATCCATCTTCAACAATTTCCTTTCCGACACCTTTCAGATGAGTCCGACGGCGCGCGGGGCATTGGAACTGCCCCGCGAGGCCCCGGGCTTTCTGGTCGTGGCCACGACGGGCGTCCTGGCCGCCGTTTCCGTGACGGGACTGGGCGCCGTGGGCGCGGCCGTCATGGGGGTGGGCGTGATGGGTCTGGGCCTTTTCGGCGCGAACTGGTGGGCCATGATGGCCATGATGGTCCTGGCCAGCGCGGGAATGCATCTGATTCATCCCGTCACCCATTCCATTACCATCGCCCTGAGCACGCGACGAACGCGGGGGCGCAACATTGGCCTGGTGGGATCGGTGGGCAAGATCGGCATGATCGCCGGCGCCGGAGGCGTCTGGTTGTTCTTTGACAAAACGGCTCCCCAATACCGGGGCGCTTTTCTTGTGGCCGGCGGCATCGCCCTGGCCGCCGCGGCCGGGTATGCGGCCCTCCATATTCCCCACCTGTGCCAGCCGCGGGCCCGCATGGTTTTCAAGAGAAAATTCAGCCTTTACTATTTGCTGGAATTCCTGTTCGGCGCCCGCAAACAGATCTTCATCACCTTCGGGCCGTGGGTATTGATTCGCGTCTATGGCAAGACGGCCGGCGAGATGGCCTTCCTGTTCATGATCGCGTCGGTGATCGGGATTATCTTTAAGCCCCTGGCTGGCATGGTCATCGACCGCTTCGGGGAACGAGCGGTCCTGGTGGGTGACGGCCTGGTGTTGGCCCTGGTATGTCTGGGATATGGTTTTGCCGGCGAACTGACCCGCAATGCCGAGGCTGCCACGCTTCTTGCCTGTGGCTGCTTTATCCTGGATGATCTGCTCTTTTCGCTGGGCACAGGCCGGTCCATTTATGCGGCCCGCATGGCCGACACGCCCCAGGAGTTGACGTCCACCCTGTCCATGGGCGTCTCCGTCAATCATATCGTTTCCATGACCATCCCTCTTGTGGCGGGAGGCGTTTGGGAATGGATCAACTATCAGGCGGTCTTTGTGGGGGCCGCCGCCCTGGCCCTGGTCATCAGCGCCTGCGCCCTCCGGATCCCCGCCCCGCATATCGATTTATCAACGCGGGCGACATAATCGCTGCGCCGCGGATTGGATTGCCGGATCCTATTCGGCGTCTCGAATCCGGTTCAGCTCTGCTAACATTTCTTTCGCGAGGGTTCGATTTTCCTCATAACGATCCCTGGTTTCGCCCGGATCCTCTTGGAGATTGTACAATTGGGGCTTGGTGTCGCGTATCTGGCGCGATCGCTTTTCCGGCAATCCCGGCGGCGCCGTATTGTCAATAAGTTTCCAATCGCCCATTCGGATTGCATGGATTCCGTTCACGTCGGCCGTGACCATGGAACGGCGAGGCGAGATGGCATCGCTTCCGATGAGCGAGGGGTAAAAACTGTGGCTGTCCGGCGCGATGTCGCTCGCCCGTGGCCCGTCGCCCGGCGTGATGTCCTGAACCGTCGCGAAAAGATCAATGACGTTGATCATTTCATGACAAACCGCATCTTTCGCGATCTTGTTTGGCCAGGCGACAATAAAGGGAATCCGACATCCCCCCTCCCAGATCGTATGTTTGTCGCCACGGAGATGGCCGTTGATTGTCAAGCCGGCGGCGATGGCCTGCGTTTCCGGGGCCTGAGGGTTGTTGCCTGGAATTTCGCCGCCATTGTCGCTGAGGAAAAAGAGGACCGTGTTTTCCATCAGGCCCTTATACTCCAGAGTTTCCACAATTTTTCCCACGCTCCAATCCAGATCCTGGATGAAATCCCCATAGGGTCCGCAATCGCTCATGCCGCGCATGGTATCGGAGGGCGTGATCGGGTGATGCACGGCGACGGCGGCGAAAAACAGGAAAAAGGGGACGCTGGATTGTTGCGATTTCACCCACTGGACGGCTTGATCCGTCAAATCGCCCATGACGTTCTGATTCACCCGTTGCGGGGCATCGAAGCCCATATAAGGGGCGCCATAATAACTGCGCGAGTACGGTTGCGCTCTGGCGCTTCGCAAGCCATAGATATGATCGTTCTCGATATAAACGCCCAGCATGTCTCCATGGTTCTGGGGCACGCCGAAATGATAATCGAATCCCAATTCCAATGGGCCGGGGCGAAGGGGTTTGGTGAAATCCACGGGCTTCACGGACCCATAACCGAGGTGCCATTTCCCGATGGCGGCGGTGCGATAGCCCTGATCGTGAAGCCAGTCGGCCAAAGTGATCCGGTCGGGTTCGGGCAGCAAGGGATCCATGGGATTGACGACTCCGAATTTCAGAGAAGAACGCCAGGGATAGCGGCCTGTCAGGAGACCATATCGGGTGGGCGAACAGATGGAGGCTGGCGTGTAGGCATTGGTGAAGCGCATCCCCCCTTTGGCGAGTCGATCAATATGCGGCGTACGCACGAGGGCTTTGTCCGCGCCGTACGCGTTGACGCTGCCATAACCGAGATCGTCGGCGAGAATCACGACAATGTTCGGCTTTGCCCCGAAGGCCAATGAAGGGATGATCAGACTGATCCAAAGAAAGAATCCACGTTTATACCAGTGCTTCATGCGATGTATCCTCTCCGGCGCATGGTGAAACGAAACGTTCTTTCGCGCCTACTCCTCGTCGTCTTCATAAAAGGCCAGGGGCCCCCGTGCCATGAAGTCCGCTCGTCGGGATCGTTTGCTTCCTCGTTCCTGATCCCGTTGTTTATCGCGCAATTTTCGCTCGCGGCGCTCCCGTTTTTTTGCATCGGGATGGGCGAAATATTCCTCCGCGTCGGGCGCCGTTCGCGAGGGGGCGGGAGTGGGGCGTAAGGAACTCGTCGGGGTTTCTCGACTCCCTGCCGCTGTTTTACGGGATGCCGATGCCGATTTTCCGCGTTTTTCGAGGGCCTGCTGCTGCGCGTCCATCAGCGCCTGTCGTTCCTGGTTTTCCTGCGCCGTCCAATTCCGCTCCGCCTCGGCCAGGTCTTCCCACCAGGTCCAGTCAATTTCCCGTTCACTCAAGGCGTGGGCGCGGGCGGCGATGAGAGCGGCTGACTGGAGGTCGTCGATCCATTCCGGCTCGATGCCTTCGAGGCCGAACCGGGCGCCCAGCAGCGCGCCCAGGATGGCGCCCGATGTCGCCGAGGCATAGCCCTCATTGATGGTTTGAATCAGAGCATCCATCGGGGAGCGAGCCGAGAGGGCGCGATAAATCAGGGCCGGCCCGAGAACGACGGGGAAAGGCTGTGTCAGGTGTTTGATGGGATAGGGCGGGTGATGGCGGTTCGCCTCGCTGAGGAGTGTGGTCCGCGCCAGGTCATCCCGCGCTTCGCGGAGAAGTCCCGGCAGGGCCATGGTGGCGGAGGAAAAGAGCAGAGGACTGTCTGCCGCCCCTTCCACGGCGCACAGGCTTTCGGCCTGGCATGTGACGTCATGAATCGATTCGGCGATGGCGACGGCGTCGATATGGCCGCCCTCGTCAGCCGCGCGGGCAAGTTGGGCAATCGCTGCGCCCAGGGCCACCGCGCTGAAAACCGCGTCCGGGTGGGTATGGGTGATTTGGACGCTTTGGACGGTGTGCCGAATCAAATCCTCGGGGGCGTCCCCATACCAGAGGGCCAGTGGGATGGCCCGGGTCATGGCGCCAACATGAGGCGCAGTCATGCGAAGCGATTCGTTCCAGGTCTCCGGGCGTTCGATGTGCTTGAAGAGTTTCCACAGATCCGGATCGCTCGTTCGAAACAGCCCATGGGGGGCGTCGGACAGGGGCGTGGTGAAGGCCCGGACGTGTTCCAGGGCCGCCGTGTCGTCCCAACCGCTTTGTTCCAGCAGGACATCGGCGACGAGCAGGATTTGCTGGGTGGCGTAGCCGTGAACGCCCTGGAGTCGCCGTCGATGTGATTTGCCGTCAGTGGCGGTGTCAGGATCGGGATAGTGCTCCACCCGGCCGCCGAACAGTTGTTGGATGCGTCCGCCCTTGAGGCCGTCGAGCGGGCTGCCCAAGGCGTCGCCGATGGCGGCGAACGTAAGAATGGCTTTGGTTTTATCGGCAGTGACCATGGCCCGCTTCCTTTGGGAAAGGCTCCGGACGCCCGGGAGGGGCGGACCGGAGCCTTTGCGGTTTGATCCTGGACTCTCAGAGTTCGGGATGTTCAGACGAGCGGAACACGTTCTTGTTGAGAGTTTCGCTCTTGGGATCGGCGAGGCTGGGGTCGTATATCCACTCGCCGCCATAGGGTTCCCTGAAGGGCATGAAGCCGTCGGGCATGGCGTCTTCATAGCGTTGGGGCAAGGTCTTGCCGTGTTGATCCCAGTGCGTCTCCAGAAAGGTTCGGACCTGGAACAAGGTGTGTTCGGCTTCTGCCAGCACGTCGTCGGCGCTCTGCACGTAGTTATCCTTATTATAAGGCGACCAGCGTTGAGACATCAGGTAGAACACCTGCATATCCTTTCGGTTTTCATCGTCAAGCACACGGGGATCCGTTGGTGGTATCCGACTGGCCTTGAGGGCGGAGGCCAGGATGTTCTCCAGCTCGGGCAGGAGTGGCTGGCCCTGTTCGGAGTACATCTCCACGATGGCGTCAATGAAGGCCACATCCAGTGTCAGGTATTGAAAATCTGGATTGTCTTCAAACAATTCCACGACCGATTTCGGATTATAGCCGTTGCGTTTCCGGAAGGAAAGGGCCTCTTCGGCCAGCTGGCTTTGTTGCCATTGGTGAACAGAGATCAGCAGTCGGCGGCGATAAATGCTGACCAGATAGTCTTTCCCGGCGTCCTGTTCATCCTTGGATTCGAGAAGCCCCTGAAGGGTTTGGCGGAGAGAAATTTCAAACCGCCCGACCTTGTTGAGAATATCCTGCTTGAAGCGGGGTATCCAGCTTTGGGCGTCCGGGCGCTTGGCCGCGATGGAGGCGAAAAACAGGGCGCGCTTGCGGTTGCGTTCCGTGGGGGCCATGGAGTTGATCAGGCAATAAGCGGCCTCATACGGCAGACGATAGCTGTCCGCTCGTTTGATCATCCCCCGTGTGAGGAGATCCAGGCTTTTTTCCTGATCCCCCCCTTCATCACCCATAACCAGGCTACCGAACTTATAGGCTTCCAGGAACCAGGGGTCCAGGTCCGTGATGACGAAAAAAAGATTGAACAGGGACTGGTATTTGGAACGATCGTCCGAACCGTGCATGCTGCCAAAGGCCTGGATGGATCGTAGCCACAGGAAATCCGCCAGGATCAGACGGTAGCCAAGGGACAGGGGGATGAGGCGTTTGCCGTCCTTGGTCGAGTAATTGACGCCTTCATAGGGGCGTTGATACTTGATCTCTTTTTTGCGCTGATACTGAAAGTGGATGCAAAAAAGCACGGCGAAGACAATCACGGCCACGGGCCAGACGGCCGGTCGTCTCCGACGTTCGCGAACCGAAGCGGATGAACTCAGAGAGGTCATTTGAAGTTTCTCCGTCGGAAGATCATAATGGAGACGCTCAGGACGCCGGTCGTGTAAACCACGGCATACAAAGCGGTATAGATCAGAAGCAGCAGATCCACCCGTTCAAATTCCGGATAGATAACGCTGGCCCGCTGATTCATGATGCTGAGATTGGGCGTGGCCAGGAAGGCCCCGATGGCCATGTAGTATGAGACCAGTTTTGAGCCGGCCAGCCCGCCTTCGCGGGATGCGTAGTGTTCCATGAGCTGGGCAAAGTAATAAATATCTTCACACAAACGCCCCGCCACGACGGTCAACAATGTAAAAATGGCGCTCAGGGTTGGCGATGTAAAGGATGAGTACATGCAGGCAAAAGCCGTGATGATCGCCAGTTCCAGACAGGTGAACCATGTGGTCAGCATAATCCCGGCCGCATAATCCGGCGTGTATAGACCGCAGAAGGACGCCAGACCCAGGCCGACGGATTTGGCAGCGGCGATGAGGTAGAAAACGGAAACCGGCATGACGCGGACAAATTGCTCTCCATCGTACTCATAGATGGCTTCCGAAATCTTCTTGTAGTCTGTCAGATCCTGCCAATGAAG
>JADFCT010000301.1 GCA_017161665.1 Candidatus Sumerlaeota bacterium | reverse complement strand
CTACCGTCAACTGGACAGTCACTGTCGACAATGTCGGCAATGGCGACGCCACGAAGGTTGACCTCAAGGATATCCTGCTATCGGGCCCAGGGAGCTACTCGATGAGCTACTTGATCGACGCGTTTCCAGAAGACAGTAACCAGGTTGACGACGGCTTCACTTCTTCCTTCCCGCTCCCTTCGAGCAACGCTGTTACTTTTGAATTCAAAGGCACAGTTACCGAATCAGGCGAATATTGCAACGAAGCTCAGGTCATGTCGTATAGCGCCGGCAGCAACGAATGGACCCCGGTTGATCTCAAGGCGCTGGCGTGCTTCACAGCCCTTGAATCTAATTTGTCAATCATTAAGGACTTCGTGGACGCCGACGACAATACGAAGAGCCTGGGCAATTCTCTGACCGTGGCAGCCAATGAGCCCGCCAATTTGCGAGTGCGGGTAGTCAACAACGGCACTGGTTCCGCGACCGGCGTTCAGGTTAATGATATGCTCACGAGTGATAACCTGTCAGATTACACACTCATCAGCGTTTCGTCGGGCACACCGAATAGCAACGGCGGATTTGACACTGAAATCGGCAGCCTTGCAGCGGGAGCCACAACGACTCTGCTCTTTGAGGTTTCGGCATCGGAGGATGGGGAATACTGCGACACGGCAACTGTCACAGCCACTTCCGGGACCATCGGTATCGGCAGCGACAGCGCGTGTCTGACCGTGGCTACGCCAAACATCACGATTACAAAGACCGACGCTCCAAAAAGCGTTCTTCCGGGCGCCACCTATACTTCGACGATCGTCGTGAAAAACGACGGCAGCGCAACCGCCGAAGATGTCGTCATCAGCGACACGATCGGACTGAACCCCGATGGCGACGTTCGCGCCATTTACGTGAGTTCGAGCCTGAACGGCATAGGCGGCGCGCTGGTCAACAATGTCGTCACCGCAGACATGGTAGATCTCCCGGCGGGCCAGAGTATGACCTTCACCGTCGTGAGCCGCATCCCGCTTGGCGCGGCCAGCGGCACATACTGCGACACGGCGACCGTCGAAAGCAGCAACGCCGGCACTAAGGAGGCATCGGATTGTGTTGACGTCCCGGCATACTCAGCGCTCCAGACCGCGCTTACTGATGAAAGTGATCCGATTGCGGTTAATAGCGACGTCGAATACTTCTCGGTACTCTACGTTGAATCGCTTTCCAATGAAGGCGTGGGTCAAAACAAGATGACGTTCAGTTTCGGTCTTGTCAGCCCGACCACACTTGGAATTCCAGGCGTCTTCCAGGTGAAATCGACGAATATCTATCTCGACAGAAATCCGGTTATAGACCCCGTTACAGGGTATGTTGTTTCGGATGCGTCGAATCCCACCGCCATGCTTCAGAGTGAAGGCGTTGACTACACGCTCGAGACTCAACTGGGCAAGCAAGTGATCACCATGACCCCGGATGTCGTCCTGCAACCGGACACAGCGCTCTATGTCGATCATGTGACTACGGTCCCAAGCGGAACGCCAAGCAACAAGATGTACACCACGAGCTACATCTGGACTTCAGTCGGATTGGTTGACCCAGATAATCACTATGAGGCCAGCTCGTCCGAACCTACAACCGTCCTCCCATAGGAGGCCATTTCCCCCGCGAATAATTGCGGGAAAATGGTAACAGTCTTAAAGATAACCCGCGGTGGAAACACCGCGGGTTGTCTTTAAGCTCCCCGCGGGGGCGGCATATGACACGACATAGAATAATGTTCCGATTATGGCAGTTTTTATGAAAATGGAATAAACCCGACTAGTTATAGGTTTTCAGAAATTAAATTTCACAAGGCGGCAGGCCTGGGATAATACAAAGAAAGGCGTTCCGACCTGGAGGCAGATGAACTCAGTTACTGGGGCGATTGAAGCGTTGAGCGGTCTTTTGGAGGCTTGAAGAAGAACTCGCCGTTATTCCTTTATCTTGGAATAACCGGGAATCAGCGTCTGGGTGCTTTTGATGCCGCTGATGCTGCGCACCTTGTTATGGACAAACGCCCCGATGGTTTCCGCATCCGACGTCACCAAATCTCTTTGCAATATGGCTTTAACAATGAAATCGACAGTGCCGTGAACCGAGTGGATCTCCTTCACTTCATCCAACTCAAACAACTTATCGAAAATCTTGTATTCTTTGCTGGCTGAAACGTTCATTAAGATAAAGGCGGTGATTTCTCTCAGCATTTCCGGATATTCGCTTTCTTTCATTTTTGCCATTTTTTCTCGAAACGCCTCCATGTCGTTGGGAACCAAACGGTTGATGCCAATGCCGTATTTGTGGACGCCGGTTTGCCGGTCTTCCCGCCAGTGGTGCACAGAGATGTAGGTGTACAGATCAGCCAGGGTTCTTTCCGAAAAATGATCCAGCAGGCCGCCCTTCTCGATGATCGCGCATAACGGCAGATAGATGGTCTGATGCCAGTCCCGGGCGGCCGTTTTGATGTCTTCCGGCCGCCCTTTTTGTTTTTCGAGATAACGGCGGTGTTCCTCAATCTGATCCAGCAAGTGCCGATATTGACCGAATTCAGACAGTTGTATTTCTTTTTGGATTTCGGTCTGCTCGACGAAATCAAGTTTTTCCAGATAAAGGATGTTTTCGGGCGAATCTTTGCCGGGCAGAAATTCGACGACATCAGCCAGTATCTCATCCCAGCCGAATTCTTTCGCCGCCGCGATCCGGTGATTGCCGTCCAGGGCGTAATACTGGTCTCTGATTTTAAAGA
Organism: Candidatus Sumerlaeota bacterium; assembly: GCA_017161665.1. Lineage (GTDB taxonomy): Bacteria > Sumerlaeota > Sumerlaeia > JADFCT01 > JADFCT01 > JADFCT01. The sequence continues at coordinate 1,670 of JADFCT010000301.1, read as the reverse complement.
GTTTGACCGGGGGCATGCGTTTGCCCTCCCGCATGGCGCGTTTGATCGTTTCCTGCCTCTCGGATTGCGCGTGCGGTTTCATGCGGAATTGTCGATCCAGGTCATTATAGCGTCCGACGCTGCCCACGATCCTGTCCAGCGGGACGGAGCGCTTGCCGCGGCTCACTTTTTCAAACGCGGCCTCTTCCTCCTGGTCGATGTTGAAGGATTTGGCCTTATTAGCCCCATCGGCCGGTTCGCGGTCGTCCGGGGATTTATCCTTTCGGCCGGTCAGGATCGATTTCCAGAAGGACATGGCCATAGCTGTTGATTACCTGTGTGTTATGGAAAAGGGTCATCCGCTGAGCATCGTCTTTGAATTCGGTATGAATGTGGCCGTGGATGAAGTACCGCGGCGAGAAGCGGGTGATGAGACGACGATACGTTTTAAATCCGCGGTGACAGAGGTCCTCGGCATCGTGAATGAATCGCGGCGGCGCATGGGTCATAACGATGTCCATCCTTTTGTGCCACCACAGGGCCGGCAGCAGCCGGAACACCGTCCCGAGCATTTGCATTTCGGTGTACTGAAAGGGGCCGCCATTGTACCAGCGGGACCCCTCGAAACCGATAATTTTTAGACCCTTGAATTGGACGAAGCGGGCATGCAGATCGATGCATCCGGCGGGCGGTCGCTCCACATAGCGGATGTCATGGTTTCCAGCGACATAAAAAAGCGGGACTTCGAAAACATTGCGCAGAAATGTAAGGTACTCGGGCGGCAAATCGCCGCAGGCCAGGATCAATTCCACGCCTTTGTAGCGCTGCGGCGCTTTCTCGTCGTACAAGGTCGGCTCTATGCGATCGGAAACAGATAGGATTTTCATGAATGGGGTATGTGCAAGAAAAGGCGATTGCAGCCGGCTTCAGCCGGGTTTGGCATATAGCCGGGGGATTCATTCCCCGGCGGCGCCGGCCGGGAATGAATCCCCGGCCTACAGGCCAAACTGCCCTAATTGGGTCGCGGCGGAAGGCCGCCGCCCGGCGGCCTTCCGCCGCTTTCACGGGGTTAGTGATCTTCCTTCCAGGCCATGGACTCGACCCAGTAGTTGATGTTCTCGTCGTAGCGGCCGTCCGCTTTGATCCATTTGAAAAAGAGGTTGATCCATTCCTTGAGATGCTGGTCTTCGGGACGGACGGCGAAGGCCAGGGGCTGGGCCGACATCTTGACGTCCAGAATCTTGATGGTGTCGGGCGGGAAGCTGGCCAGTTGGCCGCGGACCGCGGATTTGTCGTTGAGGCCGACGTCCGCGTGGCCCTGGAGCACGGCGTTGATCAGGAGCGGTCCACCGCCCTTGTAGGTCTTCTGTTTGGCTTTGGGCAGGTACCGGTTGGCGTCGGCCACGCCGGTGGACCCCAGCAGCAGGGCGACCGTCACGTCTTCCTTGTTGCAATCTTCGATGGAGTTGTAGGGGGCGTCTTTCTTGGTGAAAATGGTGGAGCCTGACTCATAAAAAGGATCGGTGAAGGAGACCTTGAGAGCCCGCTTGAGGTTGGCGGTCATGTCGGCCGCCAGAATATCGGCCTTGCCGGACATGAGGGCCGGGATCAATCCATCCCAGTCGAAATCGAGAAACTTGATCTTGACGCCCATCTCCTCGGCCATCAATCGGCAGAATTCAACGGAACTG
>JADFCT010000300.1 GCA_017161665.1 Candidatus Sumerlaeota bacterium | reverse complement strand
CGGGGCTTGGCGGATGTTTTGTGGGGCGCGGGCCTGAACAAAGAGCGACGCCGCGTCTTCGCGCCATGGCGATCCGAAAAAAGCATCCCGGCTGGTCGCATGGGCGTCTTGCCCCGTGTCAATTTCCCGGAGCCTTTACGGCAAAAGGCTTGTAGCCGCGAAGACAGAACTTGACGCTAGGCTCTATCGCATCAATCGCTTCATGCCGTGGGCGCAGGCGATGGCAATGGCCAGGGCGTCGGCGGCGTGATCGGGACGGGGGATGTCCTCGAGGTTCAGTATCGTTTGGACCATTCGTTGGATTTGATTTTTTTCGGCCCGCCCATAGCCTGTCAACGCCTGTTTGATCTGCAAGGGCGTGATGTCATGAATCGGCGTGTCGGCGCTGGCGACGGCGGCCACCGCGGCTCCGCGGGCCTGCGCCACATCAATGGCCGATTTGGTATTGCGGGCAAAATAGAGGGTTTCAACCCCGATGAGGGCCGGTTCAAATCGAGCCGAAATCTCCGCCAATCCTTCGTACAGGAATCGCAGACGCCATGACGTTGGCGTGTCGGCCTTCGTGGTCAGGCAACCAAATTCCAGCAGTTCCGACCGGGTTCCGTCCGAGGCGATGACCCCCCAGCCGAGATTGGCCAGCCCCGGATCAATGCCCATGATCACGACACGCTTCACTGTTCGCTCTCCCCGTTGTCGCGGAGTTGGTCAATGAGTTTTCGATTCGCCTGATACGGCTCGGCCTCCATGGCTTCGGGCGGGATGGGGCGTTTGATGCGGTCGAGTTCCACGGCCACCTGCGCGCGGTCCAGGCTCGCCGCCCGGGCCAGCAGAATCGCATATCGGTTCATATCCCCCCGCCGCCGGCTGATTTCGGCCAGCCCCAACAGGGCGGCCACATTCCGGGGCTGATAGGCCATGGCCAGGTTGAGTTCATCAAAAGCCGTCTGGAGATCGCCGGCCCGCAGGGCCAACATGCCGTATTCGGAGCGATACGGAACGGGCATGGGCGTGGGGGCGCGCAGGCGGGCCGCGCGCAGCAGGGCGACGGCGAGCGCATAGTCCTGGCGGTCCCGCATGACCAGCGCCGTCTTGAAATACGGTTCCGGATGATTGGGATCGAGCAACAGCGCCCGTTCATACATGTTCAGGGCGTCTTCGTCCCGCTGGCGATCGCGATACAGATCCCCGCGATAGACATACACCCACGTGTCGCGGACACCGCGCTCCATGGCCATGTCACAGGCCCGGGCCGCCGCTTCCCATTCCTGCGCGCCATGGGCGGCCAGGGCGTACCGCCACCAGTCACGGGCGGGTTGGGATTGGCCCACGGCAAACCAATCCACAAAAATAAAAAAGCCCGCCAATCCGGCAATGGGCAGACCAAAGCGCCGCGAATAACGTCGGCGCGCCGGGCGCCCCGTCACGTAGCGAAAGGCCCGCTGCATCCCGATGGCCGAAACAACGGACAACAGTGGCACGGTCTGGGCGCGCGATTCGCCATCGACATAATAAAAGACCGTCACGGCCCACAGACAGAGCAGCAGCATCCAGAGCCAGTGGCGAGGCCAGGTCCAGGGCACATGGGCCGCCGTCCAGAACCCCAGGATGGCGAAAAAGGCGATCAAGCCATAGGTCGACGGCCACCAGCGCGCAAAGGGATTGATCTGGCGCAAGAAGGTATAACTAACCTGATTCGAGCCTTCCGTGTGCGAGAGGAGCAGCCAGGCCTTCTTGGCCAGCAGGGACAGCGAGCGCTCCCAGTCCGAAGCAATCGCCTCGCCGGCCCGCCGCATCCAGTAACTCCAGATTTCCATGGGCGCGGGATTTGTCCCCGGCTGCTCTTCCAACATGACCTGATAGGCATAGGTTTCCACGGACGCCGGCGACGCGGGTTCGGCCGACGAAAAGGTCTCAGGCGGCTCAATGTGGATGCCGTCGGCGGTGGGGCCGTTGCCCAGCCAGGCATAAACGCCCCCCCGATATGGAAACGGCGCGAAATGACCGACCTGCGCGGACGTGACAATCCCAAAAAAAGCAATGCCCAGGCCGATGGGAATCAGAAAGGCGATCGGATTGGCCCAGGCGCCCAGCCGGGCGATCAGATCCTCCGTGGGCGTCCGGAACGGCGGTCCCTTGCTGCGCACGGGGGGGGGCAACGTGATCAGGCGGATCAACGCCACAGGCAAAAAGACATAAATCCCCGGATAGACCAGCGCGCACAAGGCGAAGACAATCCCGGCCACCATCAGGTATTCCACGCCATATTCCGTGGCTGAGCGAATCAGAAAATAAACCAGCAGCATCAACAGCAACGCCGTCAACGCCACGGGCAGGGTCATATTGGAGTAAGCGGCCAGGGGGCCGTAGGTCGCCGTCAGGATCGACGCGAGCACCGCCGGCCATCGGCCTGCGATCCGAAAGGCCGTCGCGAAGACCAGCATGACCGTCGCCAGGCCCATGAAGTGTTGGACGAGATAGGTTATGGGCAGGCGAGCGGGTTCGCTCACCAATTGATAAATGGGGCTGAACAGCCAGCTCCACAGAGGGGGGTCAAAGGCCGTCGTCACGCGGCTTTCGCCATCCTCGGCCAGATAACGGGCTGCTTCATAGAAGCGCTGGGCGGTCAAGACGGGTTGTGAAAAATACACGACCTTCACATGACCCGTAAAGTAGCCCATGCGCAGGATGAGGGTCAAACCCATGATGGCCTGGAACCAGCGGCGATCCCACGAATCCATCTGGGGGGGATGGGGCGATGACGGCTCGGACGGCAGCAAATGCGCGACAGGTTCTGTTGGAGTGCCGGCCATACCGATAGATCCCCACCTCACGGAAGAACCGTGGTCCCGACGACGCGTCAGGCTTGATTGCGCGCCACCTTGACCCGGGCTTTTCGAATCACTTCTTCGTTCCAGGTATAACCGGTCTGATACACTTCGACGACGGCGCCCTCGGTGGACTCGGTCGTCTCCTGCATATCCACGGCGTCCATGGCGCGGGGATCATAGTCCTGATACAGGGCTTCGATCTCTTTGATGCCGTTGGCTTCCAGGGCTTCTTCCAGCCGATCCAGGGTCAGACGGTACCCTTTGACCAACGCGCCGCCGATCGTGCCGGCCCCTTTATCACCGTCCGCGGTAAAGATGCGCCCCGACCAGCGCCGGGAACCGGGAACTTCGCTTTCCTGCTGTTGCAGAATGCGCGCCTGTTTGTGACCGCTGGACATGCGATCCCGCAGGTCGATCAACAAATCAATGATCTGCTTCCAGGCTTCCCGCCGCCCTTCCTGGCGGAGCGTTTCGCGGCTTTCAGGTGTCAGGCTCGCGCGCAGGGATTCGATGGCCTCTTTGAGCGCATCGGTGGCTTCCTGTTGGGGAGCCAGCGCTTCGCGAATGGCCGGCACAATCGCGTTCAGCGACTCCACGGCCTTCAAGGCGCCGGTCATCTGGTCAATCAAGCGCTCCAGGGCGCGGCGTTCCTCGTCCGGATGGGTCTTGGGCAGGGCGTGAATCTGCTGCTTGACTTCAACCAGGGACGACCAGAGCGAATAGTGATCCAACGCATCGGGCGAGGGCGCCTCCTCGACCAGGGGCGCCTGGCGCGCCGATTCGGTCTCCTGGGCGATCAACTCTTCCAGGACGTCCGCCTCATACCCCGCCGGCATTGATTCACTGGCCAGCGCCTCATCCAGCCATACGGAAAAGCGCTCGAGCAGCGCCTGGCGTGTGGAAGCCATCGCGTCCTCTTCCACCTGCTCAAAGGCGTCTGCCGAGGCGTCGTCCGACGCTTCCGAGTGGCCATAGGCCTCTGGACTCAAAAGCGGATCCTGTTCCCATTCGTTATTCATTAACCTGCGCACCCCACGTTCGAAGGACCAACGCCTCCGGACAGAACGTGTTTACGGAATCTAAAGTGGGCTTTGCCACAACCCAGGCACCATGATTTTTCCAAAGACCAACGCATGATCTAAAAGTCTGAATTTCTAAGCCTTCCACGATCATGCCTTCCGGTTATCTTTGTTTTCTCAAGGATTCAGGGAATTCAATCATTCATCTACAACTACCAAAGAATAAGTCGATACCCAAGATCCGATCGAGAGAAATCGTTCCTGCTTTTTGCCAGGAATTTGCTCTAATCCATCAGCCCCGACAGGGGCGACACATAACAGCCCAGGGTGCAGCGACCGACAGGGAGCGGAGCCCTGGGTTGGCGTTTCCCCCGATTTTGAGCCCTGTAAGGGCGACACATCAAAGCGAATCTCCCCAGCCCATCATGGTCAATCCCACAAAAAATGTTCATCGTACTGAACGTCATAGCGCTTTAAAAAGGCCTTGATTTCCTCTTTGTAATCCCGGCCCTGATGATGTTCCCGTTGTCTTTCGATGTATCGCACAATTTGATCCCGTTGCGAATGGCCAAGGGAAAACGCCGCATAACCGGCCTGCCACGCGAA
>JADFCT010000299.1 GCA_017161665.1 Candidatus Sumerlaeota bacterium | reverse complement strand
TTGGGATATGTTGCAGTTTATCTGAACAAAACCTTGCGTAGCTCGAGTTGGATGAATCGCCGCGGGAACAGAGGATAAACAAGTGGAGGTAAAGGAGAGGAAAAGAAAGAAAAAGGAAAAGAAAATATCCAGCGTCTGGCCCCAAACGGGACGGTATGGGATGGAAGGATGGGCCGGAGGGACCAAACAGATGTCATTGGGGTAAAATCAGACTTTCACCATAAAATGGCTTATAACATCTTGACGAGGGAGAAGTATGCTTTTCCGTTTCAAAAGGCAAGTAGAAAATCATAGGGGGTGAAGCGCCATGGATGGGCGAGGGGCGGCATGAGCGTCTCGCCCCATGGAGGGGGGCGCCTGGCGGACCGCGCAGGCGCCCGGGGCAAAAAAAGCGTTTCGGTATGGGGGCGCCGGTTATTTCACTTTCGGAGGGCTGACGGTTTTTTGGAGTAATAGAACCCAGTCCCCCCCGAACGATTTATCGAGAGCCGGGGCCGTCAGTTTCTGTTTTTCTCCGCCGGTCAGGGGTTCTCCGTCACTCCATTCCCCCGTGCGCGGTTGATACCAGCGAACCTGGAACCGGCCAGCCGGCAAATCAATGGATACCGAGGGGTGGCCGGCGGCCGGATTGTCGGTCTCGGGCCGGTCGCCGGTGGGATTGGCCAGATAGATGAGGATCGTCGCGTCGTTGCGGGCGCATTTGGCCCGAAGCGGACGGTCCCCCACGAACGCGTCATCCGGTTCCAACCCCACCATGGTCAGTCCCGCTTCGTCAAAGAATCCATGGATATGACGAAAATCATGAGCGCCCTGATATAACGTCCCGTCCCGATTGGCGTCGAAATAGCCGCGCACGCCGCGCGTCGGACCACCATCCCAGGCCTCGTACGTCCTCAGGCCGCCATAGGTGGCGTGGCCGCCCGACAGAAGAGAACTCCACATGAGACGACGGAAAAAGTAACGCCGATTGCCGGCGTTGCGATAGAGCTCGTAGCGGTCTTCATCATTGACAATGGGATCGGACCCGATGGTTCGATATTTTAAGATTACGGCGCCACCGACCTGATCCAGGTCCTCAAGGGTAATAATATCCGACCACGGCGCATCCACAAAGGCATAGCCGCTGAAGCGGGCCTGATGATTGGTCAGGAGCGTGCCCCACGCCTCCCGATGGGCAAAGTCACGGGCAATCCGGTCAATGGTGTCGCGAGAGATCTTGCGACCGCTCAGCGGCCCCTTCTCTACGATTTCCCGGTCATTCGACACGGACCAGTACACATTGGGGAAGGCGGACCAACGGGCCTGGGCGGCCCGGCCGATCAACTGCGCCATGGGATCGCCGGCGGCGTATCGTTTGAGTTCCGCCGTATCTTCGGCGTAGGGGATTAACTGGAAGACAACAGCCGGATGCTGCTCCAGGGCATAGCGGAGCCGTCGGTCGATTTCCTGCCAGTAGTCCAGCGCGAGTTCGGAGCGATCCTTTGTGGTTAGGGCCTCCACTGTGCTGCGGGACTGAGCGAACCACGTGCGGATTTTCGTGAAGCCGGCCTGCGCCGCCTGGTCGATGTAAGCCTGCCAGTGTGGTTCAGAAGCCACGACGAAGCGATACCCCGTGTCACCGATGTGCAGGAACCAGGAACCATCATCCCGCGCGAATTGAAACGGATCGGCGGGATGTTTGCGCAGCTTGCCGGGCAGGTTGCTATCAAGGACGTCAAATTGACCGGTTCGATTGTCCAGGGCCGGCGTTTCAGACCGGGAGCGCCATTGCCAAATTCCTGTCTGATCACAATACGCCCGGGCGCGCCAGAGATTCTGACCATCATAGAAGGCGTCCACCGTCGCCCTGGATCCATCGGGGCGGGTGAATTCCATCGTGGCATGATGATCGAAGAACGGATTGCCCCTCAGACTTCCGGGCGAAAGGATCACCTCATAAAAATCCCGGTGTTGCGTCGTCGGATGGGCTGACGTTGGATTTGCCGCCGGAATAGCCAGACCCGTTCCTCCAAGGCCCAGCAACAAAATCAGACCAACTGAAAGGGCACAGGCCCGCCATGGTCTTTGGTTTTTAAGCCCAGTGTTCTCCATTGTTTTCACTCATTTCCTTGAATGATCGAAGCGCCAACCTTTCCCAGAAAATGGCTGTACACGCTATCGGAAATCAACACATCCCCCTGATCCAGCCCGAGTCGGACGATGACCATATCCCATTCCGGGATAAGGAACATGTCATTATTATTATAGCCGCTGGCGGCAAAGGTCCGTGGCGGCGCGCCCGGCCATTTCCGCTGGCCATCGGCCTTGACGCCATTCACCCAAAAATTGAATCCATAAACCCCCCGTCCATCGGCGCCGCTATCCGGCGCGAGGGGGAGCGAAGCGGGAACCTGAGGGCGGGTGGCCTCTTGGATCCATTCGGCGCTGAGGAGTTGCCGGTCCTCCCATCGTCCGTTGTTTAACAGCAACAAACCGAAGCGCGCCAAAGCCCGGGCCGATATTTTGATATGCTGGTTGCTGTTTCCCGAACCGCCATTGACGATCGTGTCGCCGGATTTTCCAAAATCACCCCAGTCCCACGCCGCGTCAGGCAGGCCAATGGGGTGAGCAATTTCTCGCCGGAACAAGTCCTCAAGGGGTTCACTCGCAATCCGCGTCAAAACAAGGGCAAACTGATTCATGGCCGAATCCCAGTACGCGTACTGGGCGCCGGGCGGAAACAGCGGACGGGGATCGGGCTGAAAGGGAGTGGAACTGGGCCCATGGCGATAGGCGCCTTTCGGCTCATCCCCCCTGGCGCGATAGCCGCTGGTCATGGTCATGAAATGACGCAACGTCACCTGCGAATAGTGAGGCTTCATTTCCGGAACATAACGATGCGCAGCGGTATCAATGGAGACGTTGCCCTTGTCCACCAGCAAGCCCAGAGCCGTGCTGGTAAAGGACTTGGTCAGGGACCAGACCCCATGGACTTTGTCGGCGTTCTCACCGAGATAAATCAATCGGCCCTTACGGACGATGACCAGTTCCCCAACGCCGTCGCGGCCGGAATTGTTTTTCAAATAGGTGATCGCCTCGCCCAGTTTCCGCGAATCCATTCCCTGTTCTTCTGGAGACGTCTGGCGCCATTCTTTGCCCGGGAAAAGCATCTCTGCCGAAAGCGCTACGCTGGAGTCATTATTTTGAGCATCTTTTCGCAGTCTCTGGTGGCGCTTGACCGTGTCCTCCCACTTTGCCGTTGGCTCAGGATAACGGAACACAGCTTGGGGATTCGCAGGAGGATCGATCATGGCGGTATCCTCCAGAATGACTTTCCCTTTTGCGGTGTTTCGGTAGGCTTTGGCCGTAGCGGAAATGAGACAATCCACCAGCGTCACGGGCCCAATCGCCCGGTCATCCGTCAGCACGGCCGCATCGGTATGGTCGTGAAACAGACTGCGCCGGACCGTCACGGCCCCCCCGTTGCTCCAAAGGCCATTGCGACCCATTCCGGCATAGACCTCTTCCAGTATAGCATCCGACCAGAGCCGGAAATTCCGACTGTTGCCGACGCTGACACATTCCTTGAGGTAAACGCCAGCCGGCTTGAGGTCGAAGCCGCCGTCTTGGTTTCGAAAGGCCCGGCAGCGAATGAAACGCACGTCCGAGGCCGTGGCTTCGACCACGAAGCCGTCGCCGTTCTTGTACGTGTTGTCCTGGAGGGGCATCATATTGTTCTGGGCCAGACAATCTTCGAACCGGATCGACTGATGGGGTGGGCTTGACTGGTTGACGACAAAACCAAAAGGGAGTTTCTCGGTTTTCGCTTCCCAGGCGGGATCGCCTGCTGAGCCATCGGCCACACAGCGTCGAAACACCACACGATGACTGTTCTGATTCAGCCGAAAGCCATGCTTGCTGTAGTAGGTCAGATCGCAATCCTGCACGGTTAAATCGGCGCAATGAGAAAGATAAAATCCATAGCGAATCTCGGACATATCCACATCCCGAAAGACCAGGTGCGAATGCATTGCGGATTCAGAACCCGGCGCGTGGACTCCCAGCTGGTAGTTTTGGATTCGGATAGATTCAATCCGCACGTGGGATAGGCCCGGCGCCAGAAAAATGGCCGTGGGGCCTTTGTCCGGTTTCGCAAGGGTCCAATCGCCGATCAGGACCGGCAGCCCCTGTCCCAGGTCAATGCCCTGGATGCGTTTGGGCTGATCCGCCGAACCGCCACTCAGGATGCGAAGAGTAAGACCCTGGTAGTCTCCACTTCCCAAATAAAGCTGATCGCCCGCCTCCATTCGCTCATTGAGAACCTGTTGCAGCGAAGAGGCGTCCAAAGCGTGGTTCCAATCCTCGCCGGTTCGGCTCCCCACGCCTTTCGGCAGAGCGAAGAATTCTTTGGCCGCCAGATGAGCCGTTCCTGTCAGAATAAAAATCAAAGCGATCCCTACGGTCCGAAGGCCTTGGTCGCGACGAGAC
>JADFCT010000298.1 GCA_017161665.1 Candidatus Sumerlaeota bacterium | reverse complement strand
ATGATACGAGCGGAAGCCTTTGGGAACAAAGGCGCTATGAGGACCGGCGTATATATCTTCAATCACCGGATATTTTTGAGTCGGATCATAGTGGCTGGGGAAAAGAATCATGCCGTGAATATCGGTCCGACCATCGCGTCCCTTCGCCACGAAACGCTCGGGCGGGCGCCACCCCGTGGCCAGAAGTTCGGTCCAGTCGGCCCGCTCCAATTCACACACGAATGCTCCGTTCTGCGCGTTGCGGAGTTCGATGACCGGCGGTTGATCGACACGAGACCAGGTATCGATGAAGAACTGCCGATCCGGGGAAAATTCGACAGAATGTGTTCCATTCCCCTGAGTCAGGATGGTCAGATTAGAACCGTCAAAATCGACGCGGGCATAATGGACATGGTACGGATCCTGATCCGGATGAATGCCACCGGCCCGGAACCAGATTTGACGCTGGTCTTCATCCACCCGGTCCACATCACGAACCACCCATTCCCCCCGTGTAATCTGGTTTTTGACGGCGCCGGTCCGGGCGTCGTACAGATACAGGTGGTTCCATCCGTCCCGCTCGGACATCCAGACGATCTCGTTTGTCCGATCAAGGTATTGGAGAAATTTCTTCCCGGCATAGTCGATAAAGGTTTCGCTTTGCTCATCCACAATGGCGCGGACGGCGCCGCTTCCGGCGTCCACACGCAACACCCGCAGGATCTGATGGCCCCGCTGATTGTATAAGAAATGCACACAACCGGAATCCGGCGACCAACGCACATCGGAAAGGCTCCAGGGATTCGGACACAAAGCGTCGTCGATTTCCTTGGGGCCGCCCTCGGGGATATGGAAAAGCCAGGGGCGGGCCTGGGGGATATCATCGCCGGGCTTCAGATAATCAAAGGAATGGAGTTTGGGCTGAACCTGATCGTCGGGAGAGGACTCGATGAGATACACTTTGTGATCCGCGCCCTTTTGAGTACGGATGGCCAGCAGTTTTTTCGAATCCGGCGACCAGTAGAGCCGCTCGCCAAAGGCGTTGTCCTCCGTCCCCACACTGCTGAGAGACCACTCTTCGCCATTGTCCAGATCTTCGAGCATCACATTGTGATCGCGAATAAAGGCGCGCCATTTCCCATCGGGCGACACCGATCGCTGCCGGCGGTCGCCGCCTCTCCCGGTGTTGGAACGTGACGACCGGGCGGGGGACCGTTGCGCGACCTGACCATCAATAACCGCTTTACAGGGTTCGCCGGCAGCCCGGTACAACGCCAGGGGCTTTTCATCCGGGTCCGTTACGAGCCAGACATGACCGGCGAACGTATGCTGTCGGCGTTCCTCATCCGGCTTCAGCGCGCCGTATGCGTTTTGACGACCGTCTGTGCTGATCCAGAACAATCGAACCGGCTCATCCGAACGATTGATAAAGGTCATAAATACTTCGCGTGAGGATGAAGCGCTTTTCGGGAACGGCTCCCGGGGCCGCAAGGCCTCCAAAGCCTCTTCCGTCCGTTCGATTTCCCTCAGCGTATACGCCGCCAAGTCACACTCCCAGCCCCGGCCCTTGACCATGAAACTCATCGTCGTCAAGTCATCGGCGAACTGCAACTGATCGAGATTCAAGGTCGTGGAGGTGATTGTCTCTTTCACGCGCTCCGACAACCGCTGCGCCAGACGGGACGGATCAAACGCCGGGCCACGGGTTCCCTTCTTCGCATCGACCAGGACATATTCGCGCGTCTCGGCGCCGGTTTGGACCCCATACCAGAAGCGCGCCGAAGCGCCAAGCCAATTGGGACGCGCCTGATCACGCCAGACCTTGTTGGACGTCATTTCCCGCCAGTTATTTGCCCGCTCATAATCGGCTTTCGATCCCTGGGCAACCGCCCCCGACGACGAAAACAAATAGGCCGCCCATGCGATCCAGATGAACAGAGTTATCAATTTAAAATGAGGCTTCATCGAAAGATTCTTTCCGGCACAGGCTTTTGGGCGCCATGGTCAGTGTGAGGGACATGCCCTCGCTTGGTCCCAAAACCAAGAGGCGCTGTCCATATTCTGTGGCAGGAACATTTGGGCAAGCCAGAAAAAAACGCGGCCGGGGCTCCAGCCGGATGACGGCGCCCGCAACAAAAAATCTGCTTCCCGGCCCCATCAGGCATTGATTGCCTTCGGGGTTCATGGTGAAATGACGGAATAAGAATATGAATGCAGCCCGATGGAACCGCCATTCCGGTTCAAGGAGATTCGTGCGATGTCTCAATGCAAAGCCACTGTCCAGACCCGGCGTTTTTTTTTGAAAAGGGCTACCGCCCTTAGCGCTCTGGTCGCCGCGCCGACGATCATCCCTGCCTCCGCGCGAGGCGCCAACGGCCAGACGGCGCCCAGTGAACGCATCACACTGGGCCATATCGGCATGGGCAAGCAAAACTCCGGCGCCCTCCTCGGCGGTTTTCTCAATCAGCCCGACACACAGGTGCTGGCGGTCTGTGATGTGGAATCCAAACGGTTGAAGACGGCGCAGAAACGCGCCAACGATCATTACGCCGCTCAAACCGAAAAGGGCGAGTACAAAGGCTGCATCGACTACCATAACTACGAGGATCTTCTGGCCCGCGAGGAACTCGACGCCGTCGTCATTGCCACGCCCGATCACTGGCACGCCATCATGGCCATCCATGCCTGCCGGGCCGGCAAGGATGTTTACTGTGAAAAGCCCCTGTCCTTGACCGTGCGACAGGCCCGCGCCATGGTCAACGCCGCCCGCCGATACGGGCGCGTCTTCCAGACGGGCAGTATGCAGCGGTCGGACTCGAAATTCCGCATCGGCTGTGAAATGGTTCGCAACGAATGGATCGGCAAAGTCCAGACCGTCAACGTCAATGTGGGCGGCCCGTCGGAAGAGTGCTATCTCCCCGAAGAGCCGCGCATCCCCACCCTGGACTGGGACCGCTGGCTGGGGCCGGCGCCCTGGCGTCCCTATCACTCCATTCTCTGCCCCGATCACACGAATACCTTTCCGAACTGGCGGCAATACCGCGACTACTCCGGTGGCGGCATGACGGACTGGGGCGCCCATCACTTCGACATCATGCAATGGGGCCTGGGCATGGATCATTCCGGTCCCGTGGAAATCATTCCGCCCAATGGTTCGGATGTGCCACGCCTGACCTACCGGTACGCCAATGGCGTGACGGTTAATCACGGCGGCGCCACGGGAGGCGCCGGCGCCGAGTTCCATGGCCCGGACGGGAGCGTGCGGGTCAACCGCGGCTTTCTGGACACGACGCCACCCGAACTGATGCGCCGCGCCCTCACGCCGGGTGAGATCCGACTGTATGCGTCCAACAATCATTATGCCGATTTCCTCAAGTGCATCCGCACCCGGCAAAAACCGATTTGTGATGTGGAAATCGGGGCCCGCTCCGTGACGGTCTGCCACCTGGGCAATATCGCCTATTGGCTGGGACGCCCCCTGAAATGGGATCCGGTCAAAGAAGAAATCATTGGCGATCCCGAAGCGGCGCGCTGGCTGGATCGGCCCTCGCGGGCGCCGTATGTCTTATAGGAAGCACGGAAAACGGTATGACGGTTGCGCCAACCCTTGTTTTGGGCATCGAAAGTTCCTGTGACGAAACCGCCGCGGCCGTTGTCGCCGACGGTCGGCGCGTCCTGAGCAACGTGGTCGCCTCCCAGATCGAGCTCCATGCCGCCAGTGGCGGCGTCGTTCCCGAGCTGGCTTCGCGCGCCCATGTTGAAAAAATCGCCATTGTCATCCGGCAGGCCCTGACGGACGCGGGCCTTTCCATCTCGGAGATCAACGCCTTCGCCGTCACGGCCACGCCGGGGCTGATCGGCGCCCTGCTGGTGGGCGTCGAAGCCGCCAAGGGACTCGCTCTCGCAACGGGAACCCCTCTGGTCGCCGTACACCATGTGCGGGGACATCTGTATTCGATTTTTCTGGAAGATAAGGATGGGCGGCCTTTACGGATTTGCCTGACGCCGTCGCCCGCCGGCGCGCCCCCCGCGCCGGACACGGAAGACTTCGATTATCCCTTTATCGGGCTGGCCGTTTCGGGCGGCCACAGCAGTCTGGCGCTGGTGGAGGCGCCGGAAACGATGCGCCTTCTTGGCGAAACGCGCGACGACGCCGCCGGCGAGGCCTATGACAAGGTCGCCAAACTCATGGGCCTGGGGTATCCCGGCGGCCCCATTGTGGATCGATTGGCGGCCGAAGGCGATCCCAACCGGTATGACCTGCCCCGCCCCATGCTCCACTCCGGCGATTTCGATTTTTCCTTTTCCGGCTTGAAAACCGCTGTCCGTCTGCTGGTGGAACGGGAAAAGCCACCAGCCGCAGACGAAACGGGAAACGCCCGTTTTCTCCGGGATCTGTGCGCGTCTTTTCAGGCCGCCGCCATCGACGTGCTGCTCACAAAAGCCCGGAAGGCCGCGCGCGCCCACGGCGCGCGCGGCCTGGCCATCGTCGGCGGCG
>JADFCT010000297.1 GCA_017161665.1 Candidatus Sumerlaeota bacterium | reverse complement strand
AGTTCGGCTCCTGGCCAAGGCCTCACTGGACCACATGGCGGCCGCCGCAGCGGTCAAATACTGGCGCGGAGTGGCGGCCGGCCCCACAAAACGGGACTATAATCACCCCTATGCCTTCGGCGGCAGCCTGGCCGGCATGTTCTGGATGTATTTCGGTGAGGCGCCCCACCCCAACGAGGAATTGGAATCGGATGAGATCCACATTATTACCAGCGCCTATCGCCCGCCCCGGGCGGTAGTCCACCTGGCTCGCCGCCAGTTCCAGCGCCCCACCGAACTGTACGCCGCCAAGCCGGACTGGCAACCCTGGCGCAACAATTTTGGCGACGTGGCATTGAAGTACCGGGAGACCACCTATTTCGGGAAGACCTTTCAACTCGGCTCGCTCCTCAAAGGCACACAGGAAGATGACGTCAACGGATTCAAACTGCTGACGGAATCGGCCGAGCGGGGCGCCGATGTCCTCATGGCCGGTCCCATTGCCGATCCAACCAAACTCGGCTCCATCCAATATACCGAAGGGAATCTGGACGGCGAAAGCCGGGTGGCCCAGTGTGGGCCGGTGGCGATCTATCTGTGTCGCGACTCTGAAATCCCCTTTCTCTGGATGTTCCATAAGGACTTCCCCGTTCAGATGCGCGATGGGATCATGGGGATCGAAACCGAGACAACGCACATAGCCGTCCATCCAGTGGGCTTAACCATCGAAGGCGTGGATGACGTCCTGACGCAGCGGGCGCGCTTCAGCGAGAAAAGCGGCGAACTCATCAAAAAATGGCCCCATCTGAAAGTGGTCGATTCGGCCATTGACGCAAAGGCGCCCTTTTATGGCTTTGCCATTGAGGTCGTCGAAAAAGCCGGTTCCCTGGAGTCTTTTCTGGCCCGACAGCAAAAAGAGGCCAAAGTGATTGTTGAAACGAAGCCGGGCTCGGATGTGGCCTTTCACGGCGTCGGGGGGCGATCCGTTCGAATTCGTTGGCAGGACAATCAAACACGGATCGAACGGGATGGGAAGGAACGGGATTGGGCGAAAACCGGGGCGCTCTATCAACCAGCCGGCGATTCGCCCGTCATCATTGAGCAACGCAAAGAGACCGGCCGACTGACGGTCACGGCGGGTGGAGAGCGTTTCACGTGCAACGTGACGCCAGAAGGCGCTGTCGCGTTTCAGGAAAGCCAGCCATAAAAGGCGATCTTCTCGATTTTTTCAGAATCCGCCGGCGCCCCACGCCCCCTGGAGACGCGGGGCGCCCGGCGCGGCTATTCCTCACTGCGCACGAACGGCACGAAACGAACGCCCATGAGCGAGCGCCGGCGCAGCGCGCCATCCGGGTCCTTTTCGATCAGTTCCAGGGACTGGGCTCCCCAAGTCCCGCCAACGGGAATGATCATTCGGCCCCCCGGCGCCAACTGTTCCAGCAACGGGGGCGGCGGCGCATCCGGCGCGCAGGTCACAATAATCCCATCAAAGGGCGCCACTTCGGGCCATCCGGCGTATCCGTCGCCGATCCGAGTCTGAATGGAATCATACCCGAGCGTTTCGAATCGTTCCCGCGCCTCCAGCCCCAGCGCCTCGACAATCTCGATGGTATAGACATGGGGGGTGATTTCGGCCAGAATCGCCGCCTGATATCCGGAACCCGTTCCTATTTCCAGAACCCGGGAACCCGAAGTCAACTGCAATTGGCGCGTCATTTCGGCGACAATATAGGGCTGCGAGATGGTTTGGCCGTGTCCGATGGGCAGGGGCGAATCCTCATAGGCGTGCGACTGCATGTCCGCTGGCACAAAGGCATGACGCGGTACCCGCTCCATCACTGCCAGAATCGCTTCGTCGTTGAATCCATGTCGCCGAAGGGTATTGATCATTTGGGCCCGCTCCCGCTCCAGGCGCCCCTCGGCTTCCGTGGCGACAGGCCGCATGGGTTCCGGTTCGTTCCGTTTACACATCCACAGCCCCAGGATCGTCAAAACCATCACGATCCGGCCCACCCAGCCAAACAGCCCCCCCGGCCTTCCCAATCGTTCAAAAAACCATCGAATCGATTTCATGACGATCCCCTCCTGAACTTCAAGAAGTCCCTTGGATTCTGCGCCCATCGCATCAAAAGAACAATACGAATCCGACCTGTGAAAAGGGCGCCTTCGCAGGCGCCCCATTGTGCTTCAAAACCGGATTTCGTGGAACCGTTATCCCTGCTGCTGCCTCAACTCCCGATGGAGATCCTGGAGTGAGGCGACCGAAATCTGTTCCTGCCGGCTCAAGGCGTCGATGGCTTCGGCGACCATGACCGCCGCCCGCGCCGTGGTGTACAGGGGGATGCCTCGGGCAATGGCTTGTGTGCGGATATGTTTTTCGCCGACTTTGGAGGCCGCGCCGGTAAACGTGCTGATGACGAGGTCGATCTCGTGATTGATCATGAAATCGACCACATTCGGACGGCCTTCTTTGACCTTGCGGACGATTGTGGCTTCGATGCCGTGTTCTTTCAGGAACGCCGCCGTGCCGTCGGTGGCATAGAAACGGAAAGTCCCCCGTTCGTTCAGTTTTTGAATGGCCGGCAGAAAAGCGTCCTTATCGAACCGGTTGATGCTGACGAAAACACCCCCCTGCGTGGGGAGCTTGCCGCCCGCGCCGAGCTGGGATTTGGCGAAAGCCATCGCGAAATCGGGGTCCACGCCCATCACCTCGCCCGTCGAGCGCATCTCCGGCCCCAATTCAATGTCACATCCATAGAACTTGGCGAAGGGCAACACGGCTTCTTTGACCGAATAGTAGTTGGGCCGAATTTCTTCCGTAAAACCCAGATCCTTCAATTTCTGTCCGGCCATGACGCGCGCGGCGATCTTGGCCAGCGGCACGCCGATCGTCTTGCTCACAAAGGGCACGGTTCGGCTCGCCCGGGGATTGACCTCCAGGACATAAACCTCTTCATCGCGAACGGCGTATTGGATATTCAACAGGCCACAGACTTTCAGTCCGATGGCCAGGCGGCGCGTATATTCCCGGACCGTATCCAGAACCCCCTCGGACAGGGAGCGCGGGGGGATCATACAGGCGCTGTCGCCGGAGTGAATCCCGGCCTCTTCGATATGTTCCATCACAGCGCCGATCACCACATCCTCGCCGTCAGAAACCGCGTCCACATCCACCTCGATGGCATGATTGAGGAATTTGTCGATCAAAATAGGATGATCGGGCGACACTTCCACGGCCTTTTCCATAAAACCAGCCAGGCTCTCATCGGTGTAAACGATTTCCATGGCCCGGCCGCCCAAAACATAGGACGGACGCACCATGACCGGATAGCCAATGCGATTGGCGATGACCCGGACTTCATCAAACGTGCGCCCGGCGCCGTGATCGGGAGCCGGAATGTCCAGTTTCCGCAACAGCGCCCCGAACCGTTCGCGGTCTTCGGCCAGGTCAATGCTGTCCGGCGACGTGCCGATGATGGGCTGCCCCGCGGCTTCAAGGGCACGGGTCAGTTTCAAAGGCGTCTGACCGCCGAACTGCACAATAACGCCATCGGGCTTTTCATTCTCCAGGATATGGAGCACGTCCTCAGTCGTCAACGGTTCGAAATACAACCGGTCGGCCGTGTCATAGTCCGTGGAAACCGTCTCGGGATTCGAATTGATCATGATGGTCTCATACCCGTCTTCACGCAAAGCGAACACGGCATGAACACAACAATAATCGAACTCAATCCCCTGGCCGATTCGGTTAGGGCCGCCTCCCAGGATGGCGATTTTCTTGCGCGTCGAGGGAACCGATTCATTGGTTTCCTCGTAAGTGGAATAATAATAAGGCGTATACGCCTCAAACTCGCCGGCGCACGTATCGACCGACTTGAAAACGGGTCGGACTTCCAGGCGATAGCGCTTTTCGCGCACGTCCTTTTCGGATACCGCCGGGGCGCCTTCGGGGGCGCGGGTCGATAACTGCCAGGCGATCTGGGCGTCACTGAAGCCAAAAGCCTTCAGTTTTCGGAGGACGGCGCGCA
The DNA here is from genome assembly GCA_017161665.1 of Candidatus Sumerlaeota bacterium. Taxonomy (GTDB): domain Bacteria; phylum Sumerlaeota; class Sumerlaeia; order JADFCT01; family JADFCT01; genus JADFCT01. The sequence goes on along the minus strand of JADFCT010000297.1, from coordinate 500 downwards.
TCGCCTCGTCCGGACTGCATGTTTTTTCAGATAAAAGCATACGCTGGCTAACTCGCTGATTATCGAGGATGGTCAAATCGCTGGCTCACCATTGCAGCGAGGCATTATGGTGTCAAACGAAAAAGGCGGATCAATGGAAGGGCCTCGGAAGAGCCAAACAGACCGATGCGACCGGGGAAGAGGTCGTCATCGGTCTGTTGCGCACATCCTTGCGACGGCAAAAAGCCTGGGGGGGGGGACTATATCTTCAAGCGTCCGGGCGGACGAACGCCGACGCCGGCCTGCTTGGTGGCGGAATCGCCCAGTTCGGTCCGGATGGCCTCGGCAAGCCTTTTCAGGCGTTCGACGACGTCGGGGTGTTGGTCGATCACGTTCGTCTGTTCGCCGCGATCGGCTTCCAGATCATACAACGCCATTTCCGTCCGGGCCTGGTAGTAGGGACCGGGCGTCCCGTCGCTCCCGGGTTCGCCCTGGAGGGAGCGATAGGAATGGGGGAAGTG
>JADFCT010000296.1 GCA_017161665.1 Candidatus Sumerlaeota bacterium | reverse complement strand
GCTCTGGACATGGGCGCCGAGAGCGGTCGTGGTGTATTGGGATTGCTCAAGGATGGACGACTGCGCCTGGAGGAAACACATCGCTTCGTAAACAGTCCCGTCAATGTGGTGGGCAGCCTTCAGTGGGATTTGCTGCGCCAATTTTCGGAATTGAAGGTTGCCGTGGCCGCCACCGTCGCCCGCCATGGCGCCTTGGACAGTCTGGGTGTGGATACGTGGGGCGTGGACTTCACCACCCTCGGCCACGACGGCGCGATCCTGGGCAACCCCTATCATTATCGCGACAAACGCACGGAGGGCATGATGGAGGCGGCCTTCGAGCGGATGCCCCAAGCCGAGATTTTTGAGAACACAGGCATTCAGTTCATGCCCTTGAATTCAATCTTCCAGTTGTTCGCCATGGTCCAAGGACGCTCACCCCTGCTGGACGGGGCCACCCGGCTGCTGTTCATGCCGGACCTGTTTAATTATTTATTTACAGGGGAACAGACGTCCGAGTTTTCCATCGCCACGACGTCGCAATTATATGATGTCCGCAAAAAAGAATGGGCCGCGCCGGTGTTCGAAAAACTCGGGCTGCCTCTGGACATTATGCCGCCCGTGCTTCCCACCGGGAGCCGGGTCGGCCGACTCCTGGACGCCGTGGCCGCTGAAACGGGCGCCGGCCCTGTCACCGTCATCGCCCCGGCGACCCATGACACGGGCAGCGCCGTCATGGCCGTTCCAGCCGTGGGAGACGACTGGGCCTACCTGAGTTCGGGCACGTGGTCCCTTATCGGTATTGAAATCCCCCACCCCATCGTCACCCCGGAGGTGTTGGAACTGTCATTCACCAATGAGGGGGGCGTGAACGGGACCACCCGTTTTCTGAAGAACATCATGGGCTTGTGGCTGGTCCAACGCTGCCGGAGTCAATGGGCATCGGAAGGCGTGGAATATGACTACGCGCAAATGGCCCAAATGGCGGAAGAAGCGGCGCCCCTTCAGGCCTTTGTCAATCCCAACGACGCCTCATTCGCCGGCTTTGTCAACATGCCCGAAGCCATTCGCGCGTATTGCCAGAAGACCGGTCAGACGCCGCCGGACGAGCACGGCGCCATTATCCGCTGCGCCCTGGAGAGCCTGGCGCTCATCTATCGAACAGCCCTCAAAGGCATGGAAGCCATCAAGGGCCGCCCGATTCAGACACTCCATATTGTCGGCGGCGGCTCTCAGAATCGCCTCCTCAATCAACTGACGGCCAACGCCCTGGGCATTCCCGTTATAACGGGGCCCATCGAGGCCACGGCCATCGGCAACTGCCTGGCCCAGGCCATCGCCGATGGCGAAATCGCATCGCTTGAAGAGGCCCGGTCCATTGTCCGCGCCTCCTTTGACGTGGAAACCTATGAACCGCAGGACGGAGACACCTGGGCCGAGGCCATAGAACGCTTTGACCGAATCATCCGGCAGGCTGCCTGACAGAACAGTTTCCGCATAGAAAAAAACCGCTTGGGTCGCTTTCGGCTTGGCGCTCAACCGACTCTGTGCTATCCTTTAAACAAGTACAGTAATTGAGGGAGAATAAAATGCAGATTCATCGAATAGTATTCATTGCTGCGCTTATGCTAGCAGGCGGCTCTTCTGCCGTTTTGGCGGCTCAATCGCTTCCCTATGCCACCGGATTTGAAGCGCCGATCCACACGATCGGGTTGGCTCCGGCCGAAGGATGGATCACCTCGGAACCGACATCGGCTGTGGTTCAAAGCGCCGTGACCTACGATGGCGCCGCGGCCCTGGAGATTCTGACTGGCGGATCCGTGGACCAGACATTTGACGCTGAAGGCGAAGAGATTGTCTGGATTGACGGCTATGAACGGGGCGAAGGTTCTGTGGACGTGCCCAATGTCGCGGAACTGACCAGCGGCTCCGCCTTGGTCGCTTTCACCCTGACGAGCGGCGTGGTCTGCTTTGATGGCTCGGGCGACGGCTTTAACGGCGACTGGATTGAAACGGGCGACCTGCTCGATCCCAATCAATGGTACCGGATCACCCTGAAACTGAATTTCACCTCCAAATCCTATGACATTTATGTCAACAGCGTTCTGAGAGGGCAAGGGATCGGTTTTCTATACGCGGATACACCCCAACTGTCGGGATTCAGCGCCTCGGCCGGTCATGCGTCTACTTATGTGGATAACATCCGGTTGCAGGTGACAGAGCCGGAGGGCATCGGCGTTACTCTGCCGACACCGACCCCGACCACCCCGCCCCCGACCGTTATTGCCACACCGTCACCCACCCCCACGCCGGGAATGGACACCGATGGCGATGGCAAACCGGATGATTGCGAAACCGCGGACATCCCCACTCTGATTCTGGGCGTCATGACGAATGTTCTGCTCGCGGATTCGGATCAGGACGGTCTCCTGGACGGCCAGGAAACGGTCGAGGCCTCCTGCGTCGGCGCCGGAACGCCTCTGGCGGCCACCAATCCCCGTAACCGCGACAGCGATGGCGATGGTTTCCTGGACGGCATGGAAGTCCTGATCCTTAACACTGATCCCAACGATCCGAACGATCCCGACCCGAATGCTCCGGAATACGCCGACGCAGATGGCGATGGATGGCCGGCCGGACTCGATGGCGACGACACCAACCCGGATATGGATGGCGACGGCTTTAAGGACGGTTACGAAGTCGTGGTCGGCTCCGATCCGGCCGACGGGAATTCCATTCCAACCCTGGGTGACATTAACTCAGACAGCATGTCCAACAACATGGACGCCATCTATCTGTTCAACTTCACACTGGGCAATGTGGGACAACCGGCAAGCCTGTCCGATGGCGACATCAACGGGGATGGCATTGTAAATAACCTGGACGCCATTATTTTGTTCAACTGGACATTGGGCATCCCGGCCACCCTGCCACTGTAGGAGGCGACGCCCGCAACTTCGACGCAAGAAGGCGAAGACCGGAAGGATCCTGACCGCATGAAGAACAGGCGATACATTGCCGGCTTCGTGTGCGCCATGAGCCTTCCGGTCTTCCTTTTGGCGGCGCCACCCGCCGTCTTGCGAACCCAACCGGTCCCGGACAATCAATACATCGGGCAGGGGAACACGTTTGCCGTTGATGTGGTCCTGGACGCGAATCGCGGTCGCCCCCCCATGTCGTATGCGTTTCGGGTTCGATACAACGAAAACGCTCTGACGCTGACGCGGGTCGAGGATAGAAATCTGGGCGGCGGCGCGCCCCGAATCGCCGAACGCTCCCGCAGCGACGACGCGATGGCCTGGGCCGAAATCCGCTGCGCCGGCGCCGCCACCAATCGGAATCCCCAACCGGTCCTTTGCCGTCTGACCTTTCAGATCCGTGGCGCGCGCGTCACATCGGAGTCCATCACCCTCGCCCCCGATTCCATGCGCATGGGGCTGACCGACACGACCTTCGCGCCGTTACCCGTTCGGTTTGACTCCTCCGCGACAACCCCTCTGGGGCAACGCGCCGAATGGACGCGCCCCCCCGAACGCCTGAAGGATGAAGAAACAGGAAACGATGCGGCGACTTTTCTGGAAACCGATCCGATCATCACCGACCTGAGCGACATCACCTTCGAGAACGGGACGGATACAGCGGAAGCCGTCCTGGACTGGACGCCCATTTCAGAAGCAGCGACTTCGGCGCCCGCCCTGCGCCCCATACCTCCCCCCCTCCCACCTGCGCCACCCTTGGGCGAAATCGAACCGCTGGAGGATGTCCTGCGCGCCATTGAAGCCCTGGATGATGTTCTTTCGTCAGAAACTCCGCGGCGGACAGCGCAAGAAGGGCTCTCCAGTCCCAGCCCGCCGCCGCCCGTTCCTCCGGTCCCGCCGCCGCAAGATCTGACGCCCACCATCACCATCACCCGAATCCAGAATCTTCGGTTCGAAGCGGGCGCTTCCTTTGAAGCCGATGTGATCCTGACCGGCGCCCAGACCTATGGGCTCAATTCCTATTCCTTTCGCGTGTTCTATCCTCACAGCGCCATCGACCTGACTGAGGCGCGAGATGCGCAGATTGGCGTTGCGCCGGAACTTGGTGATCGCGTGCGCGACGGCGCCACGGAACATCGGGCGGTTTGGATGACAGGCGCCAGCCACAATCACAATCCCAGCCCCACCTTATGTCGTCTGATTTTCCGCATCCGACAGACTCCGACCTCCCCCATCCACATTGAGGTCAAAGGCCCTGCGCTGGGTGGCGCCGTGATGAACAATCATTTTGAATCCGTTCCAGTGGTCTTTTCCGGCGCCCGCCTGGCGCCACCCGACCGGCGCCCGCCGACACCGCTCCCGACGCCCCGCTTCTGACAGTCTGTTGCCATATTCATCGTTTGTTTTTCGAGGAATTGTCTTGATTTTGCCGGATGCATCCGCCATCCTTCGGTTGAAAACGTGAGAAAGGGTTGGGGCGCACGCCCCTGTTGGTCCCAGTCCCCTGACGAAAGGCGTCGCGCACATTCCATGGAAGCGATGATTGTCAACGGCGAT
>JADFCT010000295.1 GCA_017161665.1 Candidatus Sumerlaeota bacterium | reverse complement strand
ATTCGGCAATTTCATCGGCCTTTTCTTTTGAAAAGGCTCGATAAATCAATTGCAGCATCTGATCTTTTGTCTGGCCGCCGACGATATTCAACCCCTCCGAGGCCGCTTCCGTAAACTCACGCTGCACTTCCGTAATGAGGTCAGAATTGACATTGCGCAAACGCGACGCATGTTGAGTCAGCCGTTGAATTTCACGGGCTTCCAGATGCTTGAGCACCTCCGTGGCCGATTCCTCATCCAGGGACAGCAACAGAATCGCCGCCTTCTGGGGTCCGGTCAGTTTGGCCGTGGCGGACGACTTGGGCGGACCGGTGACCATTTCATCCCCGCCCCCTCTTGTAGGGTCCGGTAACTGTGGCGCTGCGGGATTGGCCGGAGTCACGATATACTTCCTTCCGTCGATGAAAAATGTCCTTGAAACACCAGGATGGCCTGCGGCTCATGGGGCTCGGGATTCCGTTCAGTTCGTCGCATCCAACCAGGCTTTGATCTGCTTGGCTGATTTTTCAGGGCTTCCCTTGGCCATATCCAAAACTTCTTGATTGATGCGCTCGCGTTCGCGTTGCTTGAGCATCTCGGCGGTCTTTTCAATCTGACTGGTGTGCATGTCCAGTTGCGCCCGCACATTCGGATCCAGGGAGGCTTCCAGTTCCGCCACCGTTTGAATATCCGATTCGCCAAGCAACGATTCCGATGGTCCCTCCAGGTACCGCACGAATGGACGGCCCACCATCAGAACGAACAGCAGCACCGACGCCAGCAACATCACCCCCAGGAGTATTTCCTTCATGTAGAGTTGCAGCATGTCATACCACTGCGGCTCTTCGTAAACCGCTTGGGCCAGGCGGATGGCTTCTTCGTTGAAGGGCGCAAAACTCACGTTCAAAAAGTCGCCTTCCCGGTCTTCACTAAAGCCCATGATCGGCTTGATTATTTGGGTCAGTTCCTGAATGTCGGCCTCGCGCGCCTGACGGACCTGCGCCAGGGTCTTATTCGTCGCCGGCGGCCCCGTGTTTTCGTCATCGGCCAGCGTCAGCGATTTATCAAAATTCTCATCAATCGAAACACTGACCTGAATGCTTTTCAGCATTTGCGTCGGATGGATAATTTTGGTTTCCGTTTTGCTGACTTCATATTCCTTCTTGGACATGTGGCTGTTCAGCCCGGCGGTGTTGGTGTTCTCCCCCAGGGCGATTTCTTCCAGCGGGCGATTGGAGGGGCTGCCGGGCACCCCCCCCGGTTGCGGAGCGCCCGGTTCCATATTAATCAGTGTTTCTTCCGTCCGCACCGCGTTTTCGTCCGGACTATACGATTCCAGAATTTCAGTCTTAACCGTTGAATCGAAATCCGCCGTCACGGTGACATAAAAGTGACCTTTTCCATAGAGGTGGGCCAGCTGATTGCTGATTTTTTCGCGAATGTCCTCTTCAAAGGTCGATTGAAACAGCCGTTTTTGTTCCAGCGGATCCATCGCCTTTTCCAGCGCATCTTCGCTCAACAGTTCCCCTTGATCATTGGTGACCGACACGCTTTCCGGCTTCATTCGCGGCACGGCATTGGCGACAATGTGCTTGATGCCCCGAATCTGATCCGCGCTGAGATCGCGGCCCGGATACAGCGTTAGAACCACCGAAGCGGTCGGCTCCGTATCATTGCGGAAGATGCTGCGCTTGGGCATGGTGATGAGGACCCGATTGCTGCGAATCACCTTCAGCGAATTGATGGTTCGCTGCAGCTCGCCCTGAAGGGCCCGTAAGAGGAGAATCTGTGTTTGTTCGCTGGTGGTGCTGAACTGGGCTTCCTTGAAAACGCCATAGCCCTCACTGCCACCGGTGATGATGTTTTGGGCGGCCAGGGCGACTTGTGTTTCGCCTTTGGCGCTTTGCGGTATAAAGATGGTGCTGTTTTCGCGGACTTCGTATCGGATATTGTTGGCTTTCAGATATTCCACGACAGCCCCGGCGTCATCCGGATTCTGCCCGTCATAGATCATTTCCATCGGGGTATAGTTCATATACCACACAAAACCGCCGATACCGATCAGCGAGGCGACCAAGGCGCCCGAGATCGACATGCGACGGCTTAATGGTTGCGATAAAAACCAGTCCCTCAGTTGAAATGTCAGTTCCTTAAATGCAGCCATGTCCCATTCCCCCAAATGGTCGGTTGGCTCCAAGCGCGACGCAATCGCCCATCCCCCACACACACGCGGGCATGTGCTTTCTTCAAAGCACGCTACAGCACAAAATGATTGGATTCATTGAAGAATGAGCGCAGAACACCCCATCCAACCGGCCCCAATTCCGGTTGAAATCTCTGACGCCCCATCGTCGGAGTTCGGAGCGGCGCCCTTCAACGTCACACCTGCATGCGCATCACTTCCTTGTATGCGTCCACAATTTTATTGCGGACTTCCATCATCATCTTAAAGGACACGTCGGCCTTTTGCATGGCAATGATCGTATTATGGACATCCCGACTCTCACCGGTGACCAGCGCTTCCTGCGCTTCGGCCGCTTCCATTTGAAGTCGGTTGACCTCCTCGATCGATTCTTTCAACGTGTCCGAAAAAGACGGCCCCTCCACCGGGTTCTCCGACCTGGAGACAGGAGCGTTTTCCATTTTCCCCTGAACCGCGTTCGGTCCGAGGAGCGCACGCATTTGCGCTTGTTGGATGCTATCGATTTCGCCGGCCATAAACCGTTCCTCAATTCCACTTGTCGTTCACTGCTGACGATCATCCATTATTTGCTCATCGCGGGCAATGCGAATCCAGAAAAATCAAGGATTCGATTAGCGTTGCGCGATGCTCAGCGCCTGATCCACCATTCCCTTGGTGGTCTTGATAACGGCCACATTGGCCTCATATGCCCGCTGTACCGCGATCATGTTCGTCATTTCCTCGACCGCGCTGATATTGGGCATCAACACATAACCGGTTTCATCGGCGTCCGGATGGTCCGGATCATACACTTTGAGCGGCTCGCGATTGTCGTTGACCACCTCCACGGGGCGAACCCCGCGCAGATGTCCGACAAACATGGACGAGTCGCCCAAATGCTTTGGTGAAATTCCCATTTCCTCCAAAGCCAGCACGCGCTTGAACGCTTCCGTCGACGTCGCCTCAACGCGCAAGGATTTGCGCTGATAAGGACCGCCCTCGGGCGTCTGCGTGGTCTGCATGTTCGCCAAATTGCTGGCGATAATGCCTAAACGCAGACGCTGCGTCGAGAGCGCGGAACTGCTGATATCAATGGGAAGTAACGTATCCATTCGGGTGATTCCTTATCCGCCCGGTCCATCCGGCGGGAGCATGTCCTAGGATTTTGCAACGGTATCCAGGACCGTTCTGAGTTTGTTGAACCTCGACCCCATGAACTGGGCGGCAATCCGGTATTGGATTTCATTCTCCACCACCCGCCCCATCAGGATCTCCAGATTTGCCGAATTCGAGTCCGGGCCGATCATCAGCCCGTCGATCCCCGAAATCTTCAAGGCCGGCGGAGTGAGATCATCGGCCGACCTGCCCCTGGCGGTCAAATCCGTCGACGCCTGCGCGGCGTCTTCATGGGCCATCAACTGACGGAGCGACTGTTCAAAATCGACATCCAGATGGCGATACCCCGGCGTGTCGATATTGGCCACATTCGAGGCTAGCAGCTGCTGGCGGGCCATCCGGATATCCATTGCCCGTTCCAGTACCGTTACGCCACGACCGAAAAGCCCTTCAATCATTGCCGCCTCCTTTGGGGTCGCCCTTATTCAAACAAAAATGGCGCCACACACGTATTGCGGCGTTTCGGAAAAATCGGAGCGAGTCTCCGGCAGGGAGCGGCCGCATTTGAGCATGGATAGCGTTCAAAAATAAGGACTTGCCGTTTTCCGGCGTCCAGCCGCGCCCGTGCCGTTGGCCGATACCTGTCTGCCATTTTGACCGAACAGCGTCAATATCCCGTCACTCGGCAAGCTTTTGCCACCTATAATATGGGAATTATTTGCCGGGTTGATGGGTGGGCGAGGGGGAGGGGAAGGGGGAGGGAGACGGCGTTGGGACAGGGGATGCGGGGGGCTCGATCAGAAGGTCAAACAAGGACAGCGCATGGTCCACGTCATTTCCCTCTTCAGGCAAGATCAGTGGTTGCAGCCGGCTGAATTCGAGATCAATGGCTTCGATCCGCCGCTCCAGTTCCAAGGCGACATTATAGAGCGCCTCTTGAATCTGCCAGGCTTGCCGGTCGGTCGTAGCGGCGCGTTGTTCCAAAAAGGTAAGTAACTCATTCAAGATTTCCATATCCCTCTCGGCGCCCGGAACGGGGGAAGGCGACTCGGAAGACAGGACCTCAATTCGGCGAGCAATCAAGGGGGCGATCGCGTCGGCGTGTTGCGCCAATTGGCTGCGCCCATTGGCGATTTCCCTGGTAACCTTCTTTAACTTGAGATTGTGTTCATGCAGTTCTGCCATCAGACGCCCGATTCGCACGCGATCAATGGGAGCGAACAGGAGATTGGCTTTCTT
>JADFCT010000294.1 GCA_017161665.1 Candidatus Sumerlaeota bacterium | reverse complement strand
TTATGACGAATAGAAGGAAAGGAAGATGGTTGCGCGAATCGCCAAGGCGCAACGACGCAAAGCACACTGGGGCGCGGCGCGATGACGTCTTTTTCAAACGCCAAGGCGCGACGGCGCGACGGCGCAACGACGCAAAGCACACTGGGGCGCGGCGCGATGGCTTCTTTTTCAAACGCCAAGGCGCGACGGCGCAAAGCACGCTGGGGCGCGGCGCCGCTGTCTCATCAGGCCCGCGCCCCGAAGCCAAACATCCGCCAAGCCCCGAAGGTGGCGACATATACCAGCCCAGGGTGGAGCGACCGATAGGGAGCGGAGCCCTGGGTCAGAGAATAGGCGACTGAGGCGCCGGCGCGATGTTTGCCGCGCAGCGCGCAAAAAGCGTGACGGCGCCGACGGCCTGCCCGGGACGAATCGATGGGCAAGGCGCCCATGGCGCCTCCAAGACTGATTTAAATTTTCAAGATATAAAAGGAGAAAAAACAATGCGTCCTCAAAAAGTATGTGCCGTTATCTTTGCTTTGGCTCTGGCGATAATGAGTGGCATCGTCCTGTCAGCGAGTGTGTTATGGGCCAAACCCGTCCCGGAAACGGCGAGCCGGGAGACCACACTTCTTCAGAAGACCGCCACTCGCCGGACCGGCTTCGGTCCAATCGCCGCAGAAGACGCCGACGCCTCCCCCACCGTGATCTCTACCCTGGACACCAATGGTAAAACCATTCGCAACGAAGTAAAATCAACGGTCAAACGAAACAACCAGGAAGCGACCCACGAAACCATCCAGATAACCACCCGGTCCTTTGTCGATGGAGAGTCGGTCACCATCGAAACACGTAACGGCCGGGCGGAATATCGCGGCTGGGACCGGACAGATATCCAGATCGAATCCCGCCGGACCATGCGCCTCAAGCGAGGCAGCGGATTCAAATTCCTTTTCATCAGTGTGGGCTGGGGCAATTCCATGCCGTCCCCGGAAGAAGCCACCAAATTATTCGAACAGATGAAGACAGACATCACCGAAGAGGACGGCGCCCTGACCATCAACGCCGTCTTCCCCAAGTCGCAAAAAAACGTGAGCATGTCCAACGACCTCATCGTTCATGGTCCCCGCGGCCTGGACGTCACGCTGAAAACCGACAACGGCGCTGTGACAGTCGAGGGGATCTCCGGGACGGTGGACGCCCAAACGGCCAATGGGGCCGTTGACCTGAAGGACCTCGAAGGCCCTTGTCACGCTCAGACGTCCAACGGCGCGCTCACCGTCGTCAACGCTTCCGGCGGCTTGGATCTGTCCACCTCCAACGGCCGAATCGATTGCAACGCTGTCAGCGGCTCCATCCAAGCCCAAACGGACAATGGCCGCATATCCTTGCGGATCGCCGACGCCTTGGGACCGGAAGATGTGATTTCCTGCGAATCCTCAAACGGCGCCATCGAATGCTTTGTGCCTGAGGCGGGCCGATACACCGTGCAAGCGCACGCAATCCGGGGAGCGATCGACAGTTCCGTTCCGATCAAAAATGAACGATGGAGCGGCGCCCCGGAAACGCGTGATCCAGCCGACGGCGCACGGATCCGACTCAAAACCACCAACGGCGCCATCAAGATAAAGGAATACTGATGAAAAAACAAACCGGATGGATTCTCTTGGGACTGTTTTGCCTTCTCAGTGTGAGTACGGTAAACACCCAGCCCGCCCCCCAAGCCGAAGGGGTCGTCCGAGCAACCTCGGAAACCATCGGCTCAGACCTGAAACCAATCCTGTCGGAACTCCTGGCTGGAGACCTGGCGCCGGCCCTGGCGGCGGCGGTCATTCGTGAAGGGCGCATCGTCGCCCTGGGCGCCACGGGCGTCCGCAAATGGGGAGATGAAACCCCTGTCACCAAGGAAGATCGGTTTCATCTCGGTTCCTGCACGAAGGCCATGACAGCCACACTGACAGCCCTCTCCATCCAATCGGGCAAACTGAACTGGGAGACGACCCTGGCCGAAGTCTTCCCCGAATGGAAAGAAACAATGCGGCCGGAATATCGCGCCGTCACCGTGGAACATCTTCTGGCCCATCGGGCAGGCTTACCGGGGCCAGAAGGCAGCTGGCCCCGGGGCAAAACATTCAATGATATGTGGAATCTTCCCGGCTCCCCCCGCGACCAGCGGCTGGCCTGTGTGGAACTGTTTTTAAAACAAAAGCCGATCAGCGCGCCCGGAGCGAAATATCAGTACTCCAATGTGGGATACCTGTTTCTGGGCGCCATCCTGGAGCGTGTCGAGAATACCGAATGGGAAACGCTGATCCATCGGCGCCTTTTCGAGCCGCTGGAGATGACGAGCGCCGGCATCGGGCCACCGGGGCGACCGGAAACCGTGGATGAGCCATGGGCCCATTCATTCAAGAATGGACGCCTCGTTCCGGTCCCCCCCACTCCGCGCAGCGATAATCCCGACACGATCGCCCCGGGTGGAAAAGTCCATTGTTCACTCCGGGATTGGGCGCGTTTTATCTCACTCCAAATGGCGGGCGCGCGCGGCGAAAAGAATTTGTTGGAACCGAACGTCTGGCGCCGACTCCTGACGCCACCCTTTGAAGGCCACTACGCGGGCGGATGGCTCTGGACCCGGCGCGACTGGGCCAAAGGGCCCGTGATGCATCATGCCGGAACCAATACGAAGAACTACGCCGTCGCCTGGCTGGCGCCGGATCAGGATTTCGCGGTCTTGGTAGCCACCAATTTCGGCGGCCAGACGGCGGAAAAACTCTGTGACCGCACAGCGACGCGTCTCATTACTTTATACCCGCCGGCAGAAAAATAAAGTTCCACAGGAAAGCCATTTTCGTGTAACCTCCATCCGCAAACGATCGTCAATCTACCGGGGGATAGATACCAAACCATGTTCCGATTTGCTCGAAGCCATCCATTTTTTATTCTTTTTCTGGTGCTGGTGGCCGCCGGCGTGTCCTGGGCCGTGGCGCGTCACAGGCAACCCAAACTGCTGGATGCGCGCGTACAGGCCATCGATACGGTGGACGAACTCCAACAGATCGTCAGCGCCTCCGGTGAAATCCAGTCCCATGATGAAGTCGATATTCAGACCGAATACGCCGGCGTGATTGTGGATCTGCCCGTCATCGAAGGCCAAGTATTAAAAAAGGGCGACGTCCTGTTAAAAATCGACGACTTTTCAGCCCAGACCGAATTGGCCGCCTCCCGAGCCCGTTATCAATCGGCCGTTGCCGATGTGGCCAAAGCACGGGTCACCATCGCCATGGCCCAAGCCGCCCTGATCACGGATCAGAACCAGCTCAGGACCACGGAATTGTCCCTGAAAGAATCGATCATTTCCGCCGAACGGGCGGAAGCAAGACGGGAGCGACAGGAAAAACTGTTCGAGCGGGGCGCCATTTCCGCTGAAGAATATGATGTCGTGGAATCCGAAGCGCGGCTGGCCAAAATGCGATGCCAGTCAGGCCAATCTCGGATTGAGGAACTGAAAGCCAAAATCGAATCCAGCAAACTCCTGATCAATCAACACACAGTCACACTGGAATCCATGAAACAGAGCGTCCTGGTTTCCTCGGCCACCCTTCAGCGGACCGAAGACACGCTCCAAAAACTGACCATCACCTCACCCTTGGACGGCATCATCGTTCGCCTCAATGTGGACATCGGCGAACGCGCTGTCCCCGGCATCCAGTCCAATCCCCAAGCCACACTCATGACCATCGCCAATTTGTCACACATCGAGGCGCTTCTGGAAGTGGACGAAACGGATATTGTGGATATCAAACTCGGACACCTCGTCGAGATAACGGTGGATGCCCTTTCGGACAACAAACTGAAAGGCCATGTCACGGAAATCTCCATGGCCCCCATCCTGCAAAGCGCCGGACAACAGGAAGGCAAGGACTTCGAGGTGGTCGTGACGCTGGACGACACACCGGAGACACTGCGGATGGGGATGTCCTGTGAGGCCGATATCACGGTCGCCACCCGCACAAATGTGATCGCCGCGCCCATTCAGGCCCTCACCGACCGAGATGTGCCCGTTGATGACGACGGGAACTATCTCCCGCCCCCAAAGCCTCTGGAAGGAAAGAAAAAAAGTGGAACCCCGAAGGAAGCGGACAATACAAATAAAACCAAAATGAAGGAAATGACGGGGGTATTTATTCTGGATAAAGACGGCTTTGCCCGATTCCGCCCCATCAAGACCGGAATCATGGGTGAAAGCAGCATCGAAATCCTTGAAGGGTTGTCGGTAGGCGAGGAAGTCGTGATCGGCCCGCTGGAAACACAGCGGAAACTAGAGGAATGGAAACGGCTTCGCAAACTGGAGACGGATCAATGACCCAAGCCGGTGAGAACCATCTCCTGATTCGCATGGAAAATATCTGGAAAACCTACGACCTGGGCGCCGAAAAGATCCATGCCCTCCGCGGCGTGAATTTCGAGGCGCGACGCAACGAATATATCGCCATCATCGGCCAGTCCGGTTCCGGAAAATCCACCCTCATGAATCTCAT
>JADFCT010000293.1 GCA_017161665.1 Candidatus Sumerlaeota bacterium | reverse complement strand
ATGCCGGCGAACGTCTCGGCCAGATACTGGACTCGTACACGGTTTACTATGATTTGGTCCTGTGTGACCTGGACGGCAATGTGATCGCGAACGGACGCCCCCGTCAGTTCCATTCCCATGGCAAAAACGTCAGTCAAGCGCAATGGTTCCAGAGCGCCATGGAAACAAAGAGCGGCGACGAATTCGGCTTTGAAACCGTACATGAAAGCCCGCTGGTCGGCAATCAGCGCATCTTGGCCTATTCGTGCGGCGTCCGTTCCGAGGGCAAAGCCTCGGGGCAATTGCTCGGAATACTCGGCATTCTGTTCAACTGGGACAGTCTGGCGCAAGCGATTGTAAACAGTGTCCCCCTGCCGGTCGATGAAATCGGAAGAACCCGTTGCGCAATATGCGACTCGTCCGGCCGGGTCCTGGCCGATAGTCGCGGGCGGATGCTCAGGGACACGATCTCCTTTTCACAGCAAAACGAGGTATTCGAACAGGACAAGGGATTCGTCGTCGATGACGTCGGCGGACAGCCCTGTTTGATCGCCCATGCCTTTTCGCCGGGCTATGAAACCTATTCCACAGGATGGCATTCCTTGATTATCCAAACCGTCTAACCTGAAACCGGAAAGAGAGGGCATGACAGCGGACGCAGCAAATTGAAAAAATCCAAGGGCCTCAAAACAAATTGACTCCCAGCGCAGCGGGATCGTAACGTGCCGTATTGACCACGATATTGCCGTGGCGCGATCTGTAAATCCCCGCGGCGCCAAGGAGAACTGGTATGTCACCCTTTTTGATTTTGGGCATCGGCGTGGCCACGCTGCTTATCCTGATCATTGTCCTGCGAGTCCACGCGTTTCTGGCCCTGATCTGTTCGGCCATCGCTGTCAGCCTGCTGGCCCCGCTGCCCGACCCTGAGGTAATCGCCAAAGCCAAAGAACTGTTTTCCGGCGATCTAGCGTTGATCGGCGTGGCCATCCCCGGGCCGAACGCCATCGATCGGGTGGCTACCGCTTTTGGGACGACGGCCGGCAAGATCGGGATCGTCATCGCCACGGCGGCCATCATCGGTCGCTGCCTGATCGACAGTGGCGCGGCGGACCGAATCGTGCGCAAACTGGTTGCCCTCTTCGGCGAGCGCAGTTGCCCGGTCTCCCTCATGACCAGTGGTTTCGTTCTGTCCGTGCCCGTCTTTTTCGACACGGTCTTTTACCTCTTGCTGCCGCTGGCCCGCTCCATGCGCCGTCGGACGGGCAAACCGTACCTGCTCCTGATCCTGTCCATGGGCGCCGGCGCCTCCATCACCCATTCCTTGGTCCCCCCCACCCCGGGCCCCCTCATGATCGCCGGAGAACTGGGCATCGACTTGGGGATCATGATCTCCGTCGGTCTCCTGACCGCCGCCTGCACAGCCGTCGTCATGCTGGGCTTCGTCACTCTGTTGTCCCGGTGGATCGAAGTCCCCATGCGCGACCTCGCCGATGGGTATCAGGATCCCGCCCCCCTGCCGGATGACAAGCTGCCCAGTCTGAGCATGTCCTTATTGCCCATTCTGCTGCCCGTGCTTCTGATCACCGCGAACACCGTGGTCTCCAGCCTGGCCGGTTCCGCCGATGCCGGTTCCCTCTGGGAATCGCTGGCCCCTTGGACCGCCATCATCGGCAACGCCAACCTGGCCATGCTCCTCGCCGCCGCCATGGCGCTGTTTGTCCTTTGGCGCCAGCGACGCCCCAGCCGTGAGGAATTATCGAAAATAATCGAACATTCTCTCATGAGCGGTGGCGTCATCATCCTGATCACCGCCGCGGGCGGGGCCTTCGGCGCCATGCTCCAGGCCGCGGGGATCGGACCGGCCATCGAGGAACTCTTCACCGGCGAGCCGGGACAGACCATCGGCGGCGTCAAACTCATTCTCATGGGCTTCTTCATCGCCTTCCTGATCAAGTTCGCCCAAGGCTCCAGCACCGTGGCCATGCTGACCACAGCGGGCATCATGGCCGCTCTGATCGGCACGCCGGAGGCGATCGGCTATCACCCGGTCTATGTGGCCTGCGCCATCGGATTCGGCGCCCAGTGCGGCAACTGGATGAATGACAGCGGCTTCTGGATTTTCGCCAAAATGAGTGGATTGACTGAAATGGAAACCCTGAAGACCTGGACGGTCACCGTCAGTACCCTGGCCATTGTGGGCTTACTTTTCACAATTCTTTTCTCGAAACTCCTCCCCTTGGTCGGCCCCATTGCCGCCGTCAATTAGCGCGAGTCGATTAAACGTCGACGGCCACACGCTGCTGCGAGCGTGTGGCCGTCGACGTTTTTCCCTTATTGAGAAGAAGCAGAAACCCTCACACTACATCTGAGCAAACTTAATACCGGTGTAGTAGTGGGTCAGGATGAACTCATAATTGAGATTCTGATCAGCCATCTGCCGGGCCCCGGTTTGACACATTCCCACACCGTGACCATAACCGGCGCCATGGAGAGTAATGGAAGCCAAAAGGCCATTTTTTTCAAACTGGCGTGTCAGAACAAAGAAGGTGCTCGACGCGCCGGGCAACATGCGCCGTATCCATGTATAGCCTTGAATCTCAATGGTCGCCTTTGCCCCAATAATCTGGATGGACTTGACTCGGCCCGATTGCGACCGCTCCAAGACGCGCACATCCTTCACATCGCCCACTCCCCGCCAGCGGTTGATCCCCAGCGTCAATTCCTTCTGGGTAATGGGCTTGCGCCAGCGAAAATACTTCTGCTGACTCTTGGGGATCACCGTGGATCGAATGGGATTGCTGAAGACGTTGGGATAGGAGTTGACCCACTTTGAGGTCCGATCATAGGTCGCGAGATTAACCTTTGAATTGGTCCGAGCGTCAATGCGGGCGCGCAGATATGGCACGGGCTCACCATTCCAGACATCCTCGGCGCTGGCCGTCACGCCTCCACAATTGGCCGAGTACACGGCGTCCACCACCTCGTTTTCGTGGAGCATGACCAGACCGGCGGTTTCCAGTATCGCCTGATCAGACAACTGATTCGCTGCGTCCATGCCGCGATAGACCTGTGTGCGTTGTGTTGAACACAAGTCAAACATGGGATTCAAATAGTGTCCTGAATCCACCTTTGCCAGGGCCTCGGAACGGGAGGCCACGGCCTGGGCCTTGAGCGCCTCTAACGGCGCCGCTCCCATTTCGGCCGGGACAACGCCACGCAAATATTTATCCACATGGGTCCGATTGATCGCATAGAGGCGATATTTGATATCTCCCTCGACGATCATCCTATCCGGACACAAGACATCAGCCTCACTGCCTGTCAGCCAGTTTTTGTATCGCGACGAAATCGTTCCCACCGCGATTTCATGAGCATTCGAATTCTCCGGCGCCGGGACCAGTGTCAAGGGCCCCCGCAACGCCGCCAAGGTAGAGCCGTCCACCGCGCTAATCCGAAATCGCGCCCGCGGCAACGAGCCACTTTTGGCGCGCGTAATGCGCGCCTGCGGATAGTGCGCCCGAACGTCGGCCAGAATCTCCGACGCTTGCTCCAAGGTGTCGAAGTTCCCGACACACACGGCCAGCGCGCCGTAAGGCGTATCCCGGATGGACGGGTCGTCTTTGAATTCCCCCGGCTCCAACCGGCCCACCCGCACTTCATGTTGGGCCCCCAGTTTTTCGCGGGCCTCACGGGCCACGCGACGAACCGGCGATTTATCGTATTGGCTTGCGGCAAAGACGGAAACCGTGAAGGGACGCTCCGGCTGCCAATTGCGGGCCGGATCGATCCGAACATATTCCTCCCCGGTCAGGCGCAAGGCAACCTGTCCCTTGGCGTCCAAAACATCATAGGCCCCCGAAGGTTTCAGTCGTATTGAGCTGACCGCTTTTTTTACACACACGTTGATCTCGTAGTTTTCGGCTTGAATTGTTTCAAGCGAAGTCGCATCCACAAACCGCAAACCCCACAGACTAAGAAAGAAACAGGCCGCCAGATTCGTCATCCGCCATCGCGCCCCCATTCCGTTCAACCGGAACAAGGACACGACGGACGTATGGATGTCGTCAGTGTCCCGAATCATTCTGCGTTCTCCTCATTAAATTATGGAAAAGGTTACTCCTAAAAGTGGAACGATACGGATACGCACAGGCCGCATCTTGACGTTCGGCCAAATCGTGAAACCATATCATCAGCCAAATTATGTGAAAAGAGTTGCCATCAAAGATCGTGAACAGAGAACAGGGTTTGAGCATACGATTCAGGCCAGGGGGCCACCAGGCCTTTGGGATTCCCCATTCATTTCTGGCATGACATGTCCGCGGCGACATGTCTGACTCCTTGAAGATAAAGATGGTTAAGGTACGAATCCTCCCTCCGCTCTGTCAATCCTCGAATTCGGGAGAACCCGAATCACAAAGGTTGTTTATTTGGACCGGTCCAATAGCGCCCTGACATTACAATCGCATAGAGACCGACAATCTGCCACTTATTGGCGATCGTTGCCCAAACCGCGCCACAAAATGGCGGTTTCTCTCGCTCACTCCCAGCCTAGGACGGCCTTTCAACACACACGGTGGCGTATAGAA
>JADFCT010000292.1 GCA_017161665.1 Candidatus Sumerlaeota bacterium | reverse complement strand
TCTTTTTGAACATTCGTTGATGAAACCTGATCGGCGATCATCAAACGCCCGCCAACTTTCATCACCCGAAACGCTTCCGATAATGCCCTTTCTTTGTCGGGCATCAGGTTGATCGCGCCATTTGAAATCACGGCATCGAAAACTTCATCGTCAAACGGAAGCGCTCCGCCGGAGGTTTCCTGGAAATGGACGTTTTCCTGCCCTGTCCTGGCCCGATTGTTTTTTGCCTGCCGGATCATTTCCGGAACGATGTCAACGCCAAAAGCTTCTCCACTCGGCCCGGTTAAAATAGCGGCGATAATGGCATCCACGCCGGCGCCGCAGCCTATATCGAGAATTTGTTCACCAGAATGGATTTCGCCCAGCGAAAACGGATTGCCGACGCCGCAATACAGCGAAGCCACATCATCGGGCAGTTGATCGATAATCGATGGGTCGTATTGAAGCTTCCGAAGTCCTTCTCTGCCTGTCGGGTACTTGAACTGGTCTTCAGGGCTTTTGGCAACTTTGCTGTATTTGTCCTGTATGCCTGCCTCAATTTTCTTTCGATCCTCTCGAGAAATCTGGGAGTCTGTCATGTTATCTCCATCTATAAATAATGTGAAAACCAGCCGCCGTCGCCTGCGTATATGAAAACCGAGGTTTTCAAATAAAGGCTGCTTCCCCTCAATAACTGATTAATTATACAGATCATAGTCGGGGTAATAGATTTCTGCGCATCGGGGGCAGATACTGTGGCTGACATCCGCCCTCGCTTCTTCGGTAAGGTAATGTTCTATCGAATTCCATCTCCCCTTGTCGTCTCTGATGCATTTACAGTGAGTGCAAATAGGGATTATCCCTCTTAAAGTTTGAATTTCCTGCAAATAATCCGTCAGCCGTTTGTTTTGATCGCCAAGTACCTGATTCATATGAATAATTTCGAGGTCTGACTGGATGATGTTTCGAAATTTAAGAATCAGCTTTTCGAAGTTGGCGGAGTACTGATTCTCTTTGTTGTCCAAAACGCATATTGTGCCGAACGGTTTGCCGTCGGGCAGGGTGATCGGGAAGCCCAGATACGAAACCATATTCAGTTTGATATCAGGATTGTCTTTCCAGTTTTTGTCTGAAAGGGCATTCGGAACCAGAAGCTTTTTTTGTTCTTTGATAACGGTTTCACAATAAAGCCCAGATCCCCAGACCTTCTCTTTGTCTCCCGGATGATAGGGATTGCCTTCAGTCTGACTTGATACAAACACTTCTATGTCAGGTTCATTGAGCCTCATGATCAAACCGGCCGGAATGCCGATCAGCTCCGCCATTATGTCCACGATTTCCTGCCAGGCTTCCAGATTTGCCTTCGGAATGTGCGTGTTTGTGGTGGTGGGTTCCACCATCCGATTGTCCCCATCATTTTCTATTTTACAGTCAACGATATTCGCTTGGATTCCCATTACGGGCGCACCTCAAATTCTTTCAATTTCAACTGAAGCGTCCGGCTGCTGATGCCCATGAGTTCCGCGGCCTGGGTTTTTGGAGGCCGAAGCCGGACGAGGCGTCGGGTCAGCAGCCGGACAGTGTCCGGTGTGTATGGTTTTTGGATTTTATCTCAATTCGGCGCCGCATGGCCCCCAACGCGCTTGCGATGGAGGCGCAGACCGTGATGACGGCCGCCTCCATTTTGAGCCTGTCCGATTTTAATATTTCTCAAAATCATGATCAATCCGTTCCTCTTCGGATGTTTCCGGTCTGATCATATCCCCTTTCATGTCCAGTGAGCAACCGCGCATTTTGTCCTCTCCTCCGACCGTTCTTTTGGAGGGGAGGGATTCCTTGGCAGCATGCACTCCTGCTGACTTTCCCTTGTTTTGCACAGCTATCGGATGATGGGGAGTCGATGTGTGGAAAGCCGGCTCTCGGATTCCGCTTCGCCCGAATTCGCCGATTTTGAAAAATTCGACAGCTGCTTTAAGATGTTGGGCCTGACTCGCCAACTCTTCCGATGTCGCTGAAATCTGCTCTGATGTGGACGCCATCTCTTCCGCGGCCGTCGTGTTTTGCTGTATGACTTGATCGAGTTGTTGAATGGCGTTGTTGATCTGATCGGCCCCGCCGCTTTGCTCGTTGCTGGCGACGCTGATTTCCTGAACCAGCTCGGCGGTTCGCTGGATATCCGGGACGAGTCGATTCAAAAGCTGCCCGGAATTTTCCGCGATTCCGACACTGGCATTGGACTTCAGAATGATTTCCCCGGCGGCCCGCTGGCTTCGTTCGGCCAGCTTCCGAACCTCCGAAGCCACAACGGCGAACCCCTTCCCGTGTTCTCCCGCCCGGGCCGCCTCCACGGCCGCGTTCAGCGCCAAAAGATCGGTTTGACGGGCGATTTCCTCGATGATGGAGATCCGACTGGCGATCTCTTTCATGGCGGACACGGTTTCAACGACGGACCGGCCGCCGGCTTCCGCATCCTCGGCCGATTTCCGGGAAATCCTTTCCGTCTGCAATGCATTGTCGGCATTTTGCCGGATATTGGAACTCATCTGCTCGATGGAAGCCGAAACCTCTTCCACGGAAGTGGCCTGCTCCGCCGCGCCCTGGGAGAGGTACTCGGCCGTGGCGTTCATCTCCTGTGAACTGTTGCTCATCTGTTCGCTGCCGGCGGCCACATTGTTCGCCGCCGCATGAATTTCCTCGATGACCTGTTTGAGCCGGACGACCATTACGTTCATGGCCTCCAACAGGTGCCCGATTTCATCCTTCCGATCCGCGTCGAGTGAAACAGTGAGGTCGCCTTCAGACAATCTCCGGGAAACGGCGATTGCCTGGGAAAGCCCCCGGTTGATGGTGGTGGATATCCAGAAAGCGACCCCGATGCCGCCGGCCAGGGCCAACAGGAAAAGTCCGACGACCAGCATCCTGGCATTCGCGTACATCTGATCGCTGTTTTCCTTGTCCTGGGCCATGCCGCGCTCGCTGTCTTCGAGAACCCGCGATAGAACGGATTCCATTTTATCAACCAATTCGGCCGCGTTTCCGGTGGACAGGTTATACGCGTTGGTGTTGCCGTTTTCGCGGCTTTTGGCGATAATCCTGGCGTTGATCTCCTGGAACTTCCCCCAATCGGTTCTGAACTTGTCGATGGCCCCCTTTTCCTCCGATCCGGCCGCTTTGTCCAGTTCGGCGATTTTAGATCGGATGTGATCCTTGTTCTCTTCGATTTTTTTGGCGAATCCGTCCATCTCCTCTACCGACTTGGCGAGAATGAGCGACTTTTCGTCCACCAGAACGCTCATCATGTTCTGGATAATGTCCAGGGAGATGAATGCCCGGTTGGCGGCCAGATCGGCTTTCCGGATGGCGGCGGTGTTGAGCCGGTCGTAGCCTTCGATGAGGTCCTGTATCCGCTGTTCCGTTGCGTCAAACAACGTCCGTCCTTTGCCAACGGTCAAATTGACCGCGCGAGAATGGTCCTTGGCGGCCAACTGGTTCACGACGGCGATGGAAAACCGTTTATACTGCTCGAAGGTTTTGGCGAATTCCAAAATGGCGCTTTTGTTCCCATCTTCGGCCAACCCCTCGAGTTGGGCCATGTCTGCTTCCACCGCGTTGATCCACTTGCCGTGTTCGGAAACAACGCCATTCGCTTCCGCGAACAGCGATGTGATTTCAAGAGCGTCGTCCGACACAAGCGATCCCGTCGTGTTTTGGGAGGGGGATGATACGGTCCCAATGCCTTCGAGAAGCGCCCGTTGCTCGCTCTCCTTGATCCTCACCATGTTCCGCAGGAGTGTGCCGGCAACCGACAACCGCTGTCCGGCAATGTCCGCCGCCGCTGCCTGCCGGGCGGCTTCGGCATTGTTCGAACCGGCCAGGAACGTCATGTGTTCCCTGGTTTTTTCGAAGGCGGATCGTCCCTCGCCTTCGGACATCAATCTGGCCTCCACATTGGAATTTTTCAGAGCGAATTCTTTTACATCCTGGTTGAATTTCAAATACGTCTTCCAAAGGGCGCTGAATTCATCGAGTACAGCTCGTTCCTCTGTACTCGACAGAGAGGAGAGTTGTCGCATCCCATCTTCCAAACGCCGCGCTGCCACATCGATGACCGCAGCGAACCCATTCATCTCCGATTCGGTATCCGCCAGAATCATATCTTTCCCGCCCCTGGAAGCAGCCAAAAGCTCTTTGTTCATCAAAGCGGCCAGTTTAACCTGAGTGGATGAACCGTCTACGATGCTGTTCAACATGTCGTTGATCCGGGATAGGTTAAAAACGGCCACGGATGACACGCCGATCATCAGGGCCAGCACAATACCGAATCCCATGGCTGTTTTCGCCTTAATCGTTAAATTCATTTTTTTTGTCCTTTCACCGCAAAAAGATTGGAAACCATTTTTTCCAGTACGGCTTTCATATCCTGAAAATCGCCGTCTACGAATGAACAGAAGCGGGGGAAGAGACGATGCCCTCGGGTGATCGTCTCTTTTTCCGCGTCCGGTAGAATCAGGACCACCTGAACTTGGGACAACAGGTCGCGGTGTTCTTCGATGAGGGCCAGTTCATCATGGGACGCCGTCAGCGCC